>CAZRXJ010000158.1:0-5677 GCA_964604025.1 uncultured Saprospiraceae bacterium
GGATCCAATTCTCCAGGCTCCACCAACTCTTCTACTTCCGCGATGGTGATCTTGCCAGCCATGGCCATAAGCGGATTGAAGTTACGTGCCGTTCCTTTATAGATGAGATTTCCATATCGATCTCCTTTCCAAGCTTTTACAATTGCAAAATCTGCGGTCAAGGCTGCTTCAAGGATATGAGGCTTGCCGCCAAATATTCTAACTTCTTTTCCCTCGGCAACTTCAGTACCGTATCCTGCTGGAGTGAAGAATGCCGGTATGCCAGCGCCACCTGCTCGGCACCTTTCTGCAAGTGAACCTTGTGGGATAAGATCTACTTCTAGTTCTCCGCTAAGCATCTGTCTTTCAAACTCATCATTCTCACCTACATATGATGATATCATTTTTTTGATCTGCTTCTTTTGCAACAATAACCCTAGACCAAAATCATCGACTCCTGCATTATTTGAGATACAGGTTAAGCCTTTGACTCCCTTCTCAACCATGGCACTGATGCAATTCTCTGGGATGCCACAAAGGCCAAACCCACCAAGCATCAAGGTCATATTATCTTCTAGTCCGACTAAGGCTTCATGAGCATCTGCTACGATCTTGTTCATACTTGTTATGTTGTTATGACAAATGTATCTTTTTTTGGGCGATGCTTGGGAATGTCAATTAAGAGATAGAATCTAACTTCGGAATTGTCATCTTCAAGATCATTGAGATCGTATCCATTCATCGAAAGAAAGTATTCTTTTGTCTAAGATTGACCAATGCTTTAACTCCTTCTAAAGTATCACCTATCTTGTTCTTCTTAAACCAAGAAATATGAGATCGATACTTACCTTAATTGTTTGTCTTTGTTTTACGCTTCATACTCAATCGCAAGTCAGTGCAAAGTTGATGAGATATGCAGATATATCAGCCACGCAGATTGTCTTTGTCTATGGAGGTGATTTATGGTTAGTAGATAGGGCTGGTGGGACAGCACTTCAGCTAACACATTCTCTAGGTGAAGAATCTTACCCTAGGTTTTCACCAGACGGAACAGAGATCGCTTATACAGCAAGGTACAATGGAAACTCTGACGTTTTTAAAATCTCTGTAAATGGTGGTTTACCTAAAGCTATTACGAACCAATCTTGGGCCGATAGAACAGTAGAATGGCATCCCGATGGCAAGTCAATTTTATTTGCCTCCAGGCGGGAAATAGGACCTCGCTCTTCACGTCAGTTCTTTACAGTCAGTAATGAAGGAGGCCATGCCGAAAGACTACCGATACCTTATGGCGAGTTAGCTTCTTATTCGCCAGATGGGAGCAAACTCGCATATATCACCAAGATCACTGAGAACTATCCATTCAAAAGATACCGAGGAGGGCTAACCTCTGATATCTATATCTATGATACAGCTAGTAAACGCATCGATAACATAACCGACAACATTGCCATAGATGGTCAGCCTTCGTGGGCTGGTGATAGGTTATACTTTCTGTCAGATCGAGATGAACATATGAGACTTAATATCTGGTCTTATAACCCAGCGACCAAGTCATTAGAACAGCTCACAAGGTTTACGGACTTTGATATTTCAAATCTCTCAGCTGGGCCCGATGCCTTGGTGTTTGAGATGGGTGGTACTATGTATACTATGGATCTATCAGACCATACTTACACTCCAGTGAATATTCAAATTATAAGTGACCTCTCTGTTGAGATGCCTAAAGTAAAGAATGTAAGTAGGAGCATTAGCAATATGACGGCTGCACCTGGCGGGAAAAGGTTGATTTTGGAAAGCAGGGGAGAGCTATTTGATGTGCCAGCAAAGGATGGTGTCACTTTAAATCTTACAAACTCAAGTGGAGCCTGGGATCGAGATCCGTCATGGTCACCTGATGGCTACCACCTGGCATATTGGAGTGACCGTAGTGGAGAATTTGAAATTTATATTCAAGATTATGATGGAGAAAAGGAAACTAGAAAACTTACGAATCATGGCATAGGTTATGGTTATAAGTTGTTTTGGTCGCCAGATAGCAAAATGTTGTCCTATATAGATTATAAAAACAACATCAATGTTATCGATATAACTACAGGCGCTGAATCTGTCGCAGACAACATGCTTTGGAATCTATCGCATCCAGGAAGATCAGGATTTGAAGTGCACTGGTCACCAGATTCTAAATGGATCACATATGACAAAAGTGGTGAAAATGCTAATGGTGCAATCTATGTCTATAATGTAGAAAACAAAGTTGCACATCGATTGACGAGTGACTTTTATGATGATTCTAATCCAGTCTTTAGTGTTGATGGTAAGTATCTCTACTATACTTCCAATAGACACCTTCGACCACATTATTCTGATATGGGTGACGGGACATGGGTATATCCCAATGCCACCCAGGTTATAGCCATGCCTTTGAAAAAAGATACAGAACATCTCCTAGGTCCGAAAAATGATGAAGTTAAATTAGAACCAAAGGAAGAGGAAAAAGAAGAAGCCTCATCTGACATGGAAAAAGAGAGTGACAAAAAGTCTAAGAAAAAGAAAGGTAAAGCGAAAGATGATTCTAAAAAGGACAAAGATGAAGAGGATAAAGACAAAAAGGGGGAAGATGAAGTAAAGGTAGAGATTGATTTTGATGATATAGAAAGTAGAATAATTGTTTTGCCTATAGAAGCAGGCAATTTAGGAGATTTGATGACTTTTGAAGATGGTATGGGTTATGTACGATTTCCTAATACTGGTTCGGAGAGCGAAGAAGTCTCTATCATGCTTTATAATGTTGAAGACAGAGAAGAAAAGGAAGTGATAGGAGGTGTTAGAGGTTTTGAATTGACTGCAGATAAAAAACAAATCATAGTAAGAAACCAAGGAGGAATTGGGATTATAAATCCAAAGCCTGGTCAAAAAATCAAGGACCGTGTGCCGACTGACGGTTTATCTATGAATCATGTGCCACGAGAAGAGTGGAGACAATTGTTTAATGATGCGTGGCGAAGACATCGAGACTTTTTCTATGATCCCAACATGCATGGCATAGATTGGGATACAATGAAAGAAAGATATGGTGCTCTAATAGACGATGCAAGAACAAGATGGGATGTCAATTTTATAATTTCTAATCTAGCATCAGAACTTAGCGCAGGCCATACATATACTTTTGGAGGAGATGCCGAGCAATCGAGTCGTCAAACTACTGGGTACTTAGGAATTGATTGGGAACTCGATGGTGACAATTATAAAATCAAAAGGATCGTTCGACCGGCGACTTGGGATACAGATGTAAGATCACCTTTAGATATGACTGGTGTCAAAGTTAAAGAAGGTGATTATATCCATAGTGTTAATGGTAGAGAGCTAAAGTCTACGGAAGAGGCATATGCAGTATTCCAAAATCTTGGAGGGAAAACTGCTGTCTTGTCTGTTAGTAGTACGGGTTTAATCAAAGATGCCAAAGATCATATTGTAGAGTGTCTGAACATCGGAGAAGAAAGCCGCTTGCGTCACCTCGAGTGGATGGAGAATAATAGAAAGATGGTTGAAGAACTGTCAGATGGTAAGCTTGGGTATATCTATATGTCTAATACTGGTGGTCAAGGCCAAATGGAATTAGTACGTATGTACTACGGTCAGTTGGATAAGGAGGGATTTATAATTGATGAACGCTTCAATGGAGGTGGACAACTTGCAGATCGTTTTTTAGAATTGCTCCAACGTCCAGTTGTTTACAATTTGCATTGGCGTCATGGAAAGGATCATACTCATCCAACAAAAGCGAATACCGGACCTATGGGTATGCTCATCAATGGGTGGGCAGGATCAGGAGGTGATGGATTGCCATGGGCCTTTCAAGAACTTAATGCTGGGCCAATAGTAGGAGAGCGTACGCTTGGTATATTGGTAGGTCCTGCAACCGGACATCAACTTATAGATGGAGGAGGCATCACTGTGCCAGGAGCAAGACTATACGATAATGACGGACATTGGTTCTGGGAAGGCGAAGGTGTAGCACCTGATATTGAAGTTTGGGATGACCCTAATCTTTTGATGCAAGGTCGAGATCCTCAGATCGAACGTGTCGTCTCTGAAGTGATGAAGTTGCTAGAGACCAACCCAGGACTGAAGACACCAGCACCACCATTGGAAGATAGGACAGCAAAAGGGCAGCAAGGCAATTAACGGTATTTAATGACCTGGTTTTGTGCATGTTTCTGTAGGACTGTAGGCAAACTAGACATTGTCTAATCCAGAAAAAAAAGACTAACCCCGAGGTTAGTCTTTTCGAAAAGATCAAAAGAATCAATAATCAGTGGAACTGTGCAGTCTCCGTACTTTCCTCCATTGCTAATATTGAAGAGCTTCCATTTTGGACTGTATTTTGAACAAGATCAAAATATTGAGTACCTACAAAAGATTGATGTTTGATGGCTTTGTAACCCACAGATTGAAGGTCAAACTCTCGTTCTTGTAATTGAGAGTAACCTGCCATACCGCGCTCTTTGTAAGCTTTAGACAATTCGAACATTGAAGTGTTTAGAGCGTGAAAACCTGCAAGTGTTATAAATTGAAATTTATATCCTAACGCCGCTAGCTCTTCTCTAAAAATGGCCATGTCTTTTCTTTCCATATGTGCACTCCAATTAAAAGATGGTGAGCAATTGTAGGCTAATAGCTTGCCGGGATACTGCCTATGTATCTCTTGAGCAAATTCTCTTGCTTGGCCGAGGTCTGGGTGCGAAGTCTCTAACCATAAGAGGTCCGCATAAGGAGCATAGGATAATCCTCTGTTAATACCTTGGGCCAATCCGTTTTTGACCTTATAAAATCCTTCTGAAGTTCTATCTCCATATATAAATGGTCTATCTCGAGGGTCTATGTCCGATGTAATAAGATTAGCTGCTTCTGCATCAGTGCGCGCTATCAACACGGTTGGGGTATCCATAACATCGGCAGCTAGACGAGCAGCTATCAGCTTATTAATGGCCTCACTAGTGGGAACCAAGACTTTACCACCAAGGTGACCACATTTTTTTGCTGAAGAAAGTTGGTCTTCAAAGTGAACACCAGAAGCTCCTGATTCTATAAGAGCTTTCATTAATTCAAATGCGTTGAGATTGCCACCAAACCCTGCTTCTGCATCAGCGATAATTGGAACCATCCAATCTATAGAACCTTCTCCACTCACAGATTGAATCTGAGACCTTCTTAATAGGGCTTTATTAATTTTCTTTACTACTGCAGGAACTGAGTTCGCCGGATATAGAGATTGGTCTGGATACATTTCTCCAGAAAGATTGGCATCTGCTGCGACTTGCCAACCCGATAGATATATGGCTTCAAGTCCTGCGGAGACTTCTTGGATAGCTTGGTTTCCAGTAAGTGCTCCGAGCCCACAAACTACTTCTTGACTATTCAACTTGTGCCAGAATATCTCAGATCCTCTTCGTGCTAAGGTATGTTCAATCTCGATCGGACCTCTAAGCTTGATAACATCTTCTGCAGTATAGGTTCTTTTTATATTGTTCCATCTTGTGTTAGTAAGCCAATTTTTCTTTAACTCTTCTATTCTTTTTTCATTTGTCATAATGAAGGATTTTCAATTTTATAATTAGAAAGCCAACGGCCTAGTTGTTTTTAGGTTTTTGTTCTTTTTCTTTTTTAGAAGACGGTTTGTCAGGCAAAAAACCTT
>CAZRXJ010000159.1:0-5672 GCA_964604025.1 uncultured Saprospiraceae bacterium
CACTTTTGTAGATAAGTCTCCGTTGCCTAGTACTTTGATTACATCATTCTTCTTGATGATACCTAATTTGTACAATGCTTCTGGACTCACCTCAGATACGCCATATTTGGCAACGATCTCTCCAAGACGACTTACATTAAGTCCTACATACGCAACACGATTAGGGCTCTTGAATCCTCTTTTAGGTAGTCTCATCTGCAATGGCATCTGACCACCTTCAAAGTTTCTTTTTCTAGACCAACCAGATCTAGATTTAGCACCTTTGTGACCTCTTGTTGCAGTTCCTCCTTTTCCAGAACCTTGACCTCGCGCGATGCGCTTTCTATTCTTTACTGAGCCTTTCGCTGGCTTTAGTGTATGTAAATCCATCTGATTTATACTTCTTCAACTGTCAATAAATGCTGAACTTTCTTTACCATGCCTCTTACTTGAGGGCTGGCATCTTTTTCAACAGTTTGATTCATTTTTCTAAGTCCAAGTGCTTCTATCGTAGCCTTTTGTTTTTTAGATCTTCCGATCACACTTCTGACTAATGTTAATTTCAACTTCGCCATAGTTCTATCCTTCAAAAAGTTTTTCTAAAGTGATACCTCTATCTCTTGCTACATCCTGAGGACTTCTTAGCTTCTGAAGAGCGTCAATAGTAGCTTTGATTACATTATGTGGATTAGATGATCCTTGCGACTTGGCCAAGCAGTTATGCAAGCCCCCAATCTCAAGCACAGCTCTCATAGCTCCACCAGCGATCAATCCTGTACCATCAGATGCAGGCTTGATCAACACCTTACCTGCACCATACTTCCCTTTTTGCTCATGCGGTATCGTTCCATTGATTATTGGAAACTTAACAAGGTTTTTCTTAGCATCATCTACAGCTTTTGCAATAGACTCTGCGACATCTCTAGCTTTCCCTAGACCATGACCCACTCTGCCATTGCCATCTCCGACAACCACTACCGCTGAGAAACTAAATGTACGCCCCCCTTTTGTGACCTTGGCCACACGATTGAGGTTGACTAACTTTTCTTTTAATTCTGCTTCTGTAGGGCTAACCTTCTTACCTTTATTATGTTGCTTTGCCATATTTCTCTTAATTAAAATTGAAGACCACCTTCACGTGCCCCTTCAGCAAGTGCTTTTATACGTCCGTGATACAAGTAACCAGATCTATCAAATACTACACTGTCTACATTGATAGACTTAGCTTTCTCTGCAATATCTGAACCCACTGACTTAGCGACGTCTACCTTATTACCATCTGCCCTTCCTTTGGAAGAAGAAGAAGCTAAGGTCTGACCAGCTACATCATCAATAAGTTGACAGTATATCCCCTTGTTGCTTCTAAAGACACTCAACCTAGGCTTGCTAGCTGTACCTTTTATCTTTTTTCTAAGACGAAGACGGATTTTGTCCCTTGATGTTAATTTACTTTTCATCTTATTATTTTCCTGCGGTCTTACCTGCTTTTCTTCTAATTTGTTCTCCTTTGAATCTTACACCTTTGCCTTTATACGGCTCTGGTTTTCTAAATGCTCTAATCTTTGCGGCTACTTGACCGATCAATTGCTTGTCGATAGCTTCTAAGACGATGGCTGGATTCTGTCCTTTTTCCATTGCAGTGGTCACTTTGACTTCCGCTGGAACCATAAAGTAGATCGGGTGAGAATATCCTAATGTCAATTCCAACAAGTTGCTTGTATTAGCAACTCTATAACCTACACCTTGTAATTCTAATTCTATCTTATATCCTTCTGATACGCCTACGATCATATTATTGATCAGCGATCTACTTAAGCCATGAAGAGACTTATGTCTCTTTTGATCAGTTGGCCGAGCAACAGTAAGTACGCCATCCTCTTGACTGATCGTCAGATCACCATTGATCGCTTCACTAAGTTCACCTTTTGGGCCTTTCACAGTTACAAGATTACTCTTGTCAACAGTGATCGTAACCCCATCGGCTATAGATATCGGTTCATTACCTATTCTTGACATAACTATCTAATTAATAGACGTAACAAATAACTTCTCCTCCAACATTGTCTCGTTTCGCTTGCTTACCAGTCATAAGACCTTTAGAAGTTGAAACGATTGCAATACCGAGGCCATTTATAATTCTTGGGATGTCATTAGCACCTGAGTACTTTCGTAATCCTGGTTTGCTAATTCTTCCTAGTTTTTTAATCACTGGTTCTTTTGTAATAGCATCATACTTCAATGCTATCTTTATAGAACCTTGTGGTCCTTCATCTTCAAACTTATACTTCAAGATATATCCTTGCTTGTATAAGATCTCAGTCACACTTCTCTTCATCTTAGAAGATGGGATCTCCACAACTCTATGCCCTGCTTTTTGAGCATTTCGTATTCTGGTTAAATAATCCGCTATTGGATCTGTTAATGCCATATTATTCTAAGTTTACCAGCTTGCTTTTGTTAATCCAGGGATTTTTCCTTCAAGAGCCATTTTTCTAAATGTTACTCTGTTGATCCCAAATCTTCTCATATAACCCTTTGGCCTGCCTGTCAACATACAACGGTTGTGTAATCTTACAGGTGAAGCATTACGTGGCAATCTATCCAATGCATCGTAATCTCCTTCTTCCTTTAGTTTCTTTCTAAGATCTGCATACTTAGCCACCATTCTTTGGCGCTTTGCTTCTCTTGCGATAATTGACTTCTTGGCCATATTACTCTTGATTTCTATTTTTAAACGGCATACCCATTCCTTTCAGTAGTGCATATGCTTCTTTGTCATTCTTTGCGCTTGTCACAAATGTTATATCAAGCCCAGTGATGTTACTCACCTTATCTATATCTATCTCTGGAAATATGATTTGCTCTTTAACACCCAAAGTATAATTACCTCTTCCGTCAAATGACTTATCATTAATCCCTCTAAAATCTCTCACACGTGGTAATGCAACAGCTAACAGTCTATCTAAAAACTCATACATCTGCTGAGACCGCAAAGTCACCCTTGCGCCGATGGTCATGTCTTCTCTCAACTTAAAGTTAGAGACTGATTTCTTTGCTTTAGTCGGTACTGCTTTTTGACCAGCTATCGAAGTCATCTCAGTAAGAGCCGCTTCTACTAATTTTTTATCTTGAGTAGCACCACCGATACCTTGATTGATACATATCTTTTCAATCTTAGGTATCTGCATGACAGACTTAAACTTGAATTCCTCCATCAACTGTGGAACCACAACGTTCTTATAATGCTCTTGTAATCTAGGTGTATGCGCCATTACGCTATTATTTCTCCTGAACTTTTAGAAAATCGCACATTCTTACCATCTACTTCTTTTCTACCTATTCTAGTTGGTTCTCCTGATTTAGGATCTATCAATAGAATATTAGAAATATGGATCGGTGCATTAATCTCGTTGATTCCTCCTGGTTGATCATGAACTGGCTTAGTGTGCTTCTTACGCACATTAACACCATCAACGATCACTCGGGATTTCTTAGCAAATACTTCAAGTACTTCACCTTTTACTCCTTTATAGTCACCAGAGATAACCTGTACGGTATCGCCTTTTTTGACATGAAGCTTTGGAGCGAATCTATTCTTACTCATAATCTTTACTTATTATAATACCTCAGGGGCAAGTGATACAATTCTCATGAAGTCCCTATCTCTCAACTCTCTCGCTACTGGACCAAAAATCCTTGTCCCTCTTGGTTCACCTCCTTGATTGAGTAATACCACTGCATTGTCATCAAATCTGATATACGAACCATCTTTTCTTCTGATCTCCTTCTTAGTCCTTACCACAACTGCTTGTGATACTGTACCTTTCTTAAGACCTCCTGGCGCAGATTCTTTAACAGTAACAACAATAGTATCTCCTATCGATGCATATCTGCGCTTTGATCCTCCTAAGACTCTGATACAAAGAACTTTCTTAGCTCCTGAATTATCAGCTACATCTAATCTTGACTCTTGTTGAATCATTTCAATTTATTATTTAGCCCTTTCAATAACTTCTACTAATGACCATCTTTTACGACGGCTCAAAGGACGTGACTCCTTTATCCTAACTATATCACCTTCATTACAATCATTCTTCTCATCGTGAGCCAAGAACTTGTTGGACTTACGTACATACTTACCGTAAATAGGGTGCTTTAATCGGCGTTCAACCTTTACTGCAATGGTTTTATCCATCTTGGTGCTGGTGACCACTCCTACTATTTGTTTTTTGTTTTTCTCCATGCTGTTATTTGTTTCTCCGTCTACGTGCACGAATTCTACTGCGCGTCTCTGGAGCTACAGTTGTGAGTTCTCTTCTTCTTATTTCAGTTGATAATCTTGCAACATCTCGTCTTGCTTCTCTCAATGTTAGAGGATTCTCAAGACCCTTAATCGCATGATCCATTTTCATTTTGTTGTAACCATTCACAGTAAGCTCATATTCGCTTTGTAACTGCTCTGGTGTCATATCACCTAATTCTAAAAATTTCTTTGTAGCCATGATATTTTATTCTGCGTAATCTATACGAGTTACAGTTCTTGTTAATAGGGGTAACTTCTGAGCAGCTAATCTAAGTGCTTCTACAGCTACCTCTTTAGGTACGCCATCCATCTCAAATAAAATTCTTCCTGGTTTTATCTGAGCTACATAGTGATCTAAAGCTCCTTTACCTTTACCCATCCTTACCTCTTGTGGCTTAGAAGTGATAGGCTTATCAGGAAAGACTCTTATCCATACCTTTCCCTCTCTTTTCATAAATCTTGTCATCGCGATACGCGCTGATTCGATCTGACGACTTGTCAATCTTCCTGCAGTAACCGCTTTTAGTCCAAACGAACCAAAGTCAATGGAACTCCCTCTATGGGCAAGACCTCTATTGCGGCCTTTCTGCTGTTTTCTATATTTTGTCCGTTTCGGCTGTAACATGTTACTGCGCTTATGTTATTCTCTTAATTAATTATTATCCTCTTCTGTTACCACCTCTTCTATCTCCTCTTCCACCTCTTCGATCGCCTCCGCGACCTCTTCCACGACCACCTTTTCCACCTCTCTTATCTGTATCTACTCCAACATTTGGAGAAAGATCTCTTTTGCCTAACACCTCACCTTTACAGATCCAACATTTAATGCCAATCAATCCATATACAGTAAGTGCTTCTTGTAGCGAATAGTCGATATCTGCCCTAAAAGTATGTAGCGGCGTTCTTCCATCTTTATACTCTTCTGATCGTGCCATATCTGCACCATTCAATCTACCACTGATTCTTATCTTTATCCCTTCGGCACCTGCTCTCATCGTCGACTGAATCGCCATCTTAATGGCTCTTCTATAGTTAACTCTTGACTCTAATTGCTTAGCTATAGACTCTGCTACAATACTAGCATCCAATTCAGGCTTTCTAATCTCCACTATGTTGATCTGTACATCGTACTTGGTTAACTTCTTCAACTCCTCTCTAATCAAATCGACTTCACTACCACCTTTCCCGATGATGATCCCCGGTCTTGATGTGTGAATTGTAATTGTGATGCGCTTCAGTGTGCGCTCGATGACAACTCGTGCCACACCACCTTTATGGATACGTGCTTTTAAGTATCTTCTGATCTTTTCGTCCTGTACGAGCTTAGTAGCCATGTCTTTGCCACTGAACCAATTAGAGTCCCATCCACGGATGATACCTAATCTATTGC
>CAZRXJ010000160.1:0-5671 GCA_964604025.1 uncultured Saprospiraceae bacterium
GCCGCCGCCGCCTCGCTGCTGGCGGTGTAAGATATCAACGCTCCACCTGGGTCACCTTCAAACTTTATCTGAACAAAACATTCAAATATTCGTTAGTTGCTATATTTTCTATTTTTCTTGGTAGTCAGATTACTGAGGGGGCGCTTTTTGTTCCCTATTGGCAATCTCTGTCGGGTCAAGAATTTTATAAATACTATAGTCAATGGGGACCGTTAATTGGAAAGTTTTATACGGTGCTTACAATCATTGCGGCGCTTATACCCATCGTCTTGACCATGTACTTTTATAAGATAAAATCTTCGGCAAAAGTATATGCACTATTGTCCAGTATTTTGGCAATAATGGTCATTTTGTTTTTCTATTTTTACTTTAAGGGTGCGAACGAACTTTTTTATCAATCCGCTATGCAAGATCTTGAATTAGAACAAGCATTAGCAACCTGGAGTAAAGTACATTGGATGAGGGTAGTTATAGAGTTGTTATCTCTTCTGTTTTTGATTCTTGCATTTGCAAAACATGAAAGAGGCTAATATCCTAACATTTCTATTCTTGTTATTTGCCGTCAGGCTGTTTTAAAGTACCCATAGCGGGATCATCCTCTGGTGCAGTATACTGATTGCCTTTTCTACCAAATACAGAGAGTCTAACATATCTCTTTGGATTCAACCTGAGGTCTTGTAATAAGAGGGCGAGATGTTCAGTAGTAGATTCAAGATTGTGATATATCTCAGGATCATTCAATAGTTTGCCAATCGTACCTTGCCCAGTATCAACTTTTTGCAACATACTTGATACACTTGCAAATGAAGTGTTGGCTTCAGTAACAGTTGTCTTGAGTCCTGATAAAAGATCATTGGTGCTATCCAAGGTCTCACCAGTCTTTGCGAGTGTACCACCCAGATCTGCTTCAACTATATCTGTCGAGAATGCTGAAAGATTAGTAATCATATTCTCCAGATCCTCATTAGTCTTTGCAAATGAGCTTGACACCACTGCCAGGTTTTCCATAGTAGTGGCGATATTGTCTGTTGATGCACGTAGAAGTTGGTTTAGATTTGCCGTAAGGGCTGATAGATTCCGTGTAACTTCATCTAGATTCTGAAGAGAGTTGCCGATGGTGTTGCCATTTTCCGTATTCGTGATCCGTTGAATCACCGTATCCATTATGGGGCCAAGGTTCTGACGCATACCCATGATGATCCCATCCACTTCATCCCCTCCGACCAAAGAAGCTACAATACCTCTTATACCAGAATCGAGTCTTTCACCTCCTTGAAGACAATCATCACCAGAACACACATTGTCAAAATCAAGAATGATCTTTCGACTGCCGATCACAGAGGGTGGCGCTGCATTGATGGCCCGCGTGTTGTTGGGTAGTCGAAAATCACCTTCGACATCAAAAGTAACGATCATGGTTTGCACATCTTCTGGGTTAACATCGATCGAAGATATTGCACCTACCGATAGTCCATTGATCTGGACTGGTGAAGCTACACTTAGCCCTTCAACATCACTATATACAGCTGTAAAGGTATATCCTTTTCTTAGTAGGTTTTTTCCTTTCATGTATTGAAAACCCCAGATCATCACTGCTAAAGTGATGAGTGTTATGATTCCGATCTTTAATTCTTTCGACATGCCTATGATTATATTGGCAGCAAAAATAAGATATTAAAATCTAGTCATGTGTGGCAATTGTCATTATGACTTCTAATGGCATATTAATAACTCGGCAAAAGTTAAAAGCACGTTATAATGCCCTTTTTTATGGTTATATATCAGGGTTTGGTTGCGTTTTATTTTGGAGGTTTTCATATGAAGTAATGGCTGAAGTCAATTTATGTCTATTTAAAGCCTCTATACATCAATTCGTAGTATGATCTTTGCACTTAACAGCTGTATATGTCATCTATAGGTGTCATACTTAACAAAAGATAAGTGTTGAGCAGATATTGGTTCTTCTTCTTATCTCTATTATCACTGAGTTGCCTGTCAGCACAGCAGGATTCTATTGCCCTTTCTAAAGGTATAGAGTTGGGTGATACGATACCTCGATCTACCAACATCAAAAGCAAAGACACGATAAGTCAAAAGGGATTTGATAGCAGCACCATAACAGACTCTCTTAACGCCTTTATGAATCAGGATCGCGGTGCAAGAGGTTCCACATTCGATGCTGTTACTGCTCCCGTTGGTGGAGTTGAAGAATCAGTAGAATACGGTTCTAAGGATCATCGGAACACGGACATAGTGAATCAGCTCATCCATCTCTATGGAGAGGCATATGTGCGCTATGATGAATTTGAGATAAAGGCAGATTATATAGTCTTTAATTTGAGGACTAACGAGGTCCAAGCATTATCCAGAACAAATGAGGTAGAGAAGCCCACTTTTGTAAATGGAGAACAAACCGTTACTGCAGATAGTATCCGTTATAATCTTAATAGTGAACAAGGTATAGTGTATGGAGCACGAATAAGGCAAGGTGAGTTCTTTATACATGGGGCTACAACCAAGTTTGTTAGAGCTGGATCAGATAGCCTCCATATAGATGATGTGATCTATAATAAGAATGCTCTATTGACGACATGTGATCAAGATCACCCGCATTGGGGTATTCGCACGACCAAGTTGAAGATGATCCCTGAGAAGTTAGCTGTCGTAGGACCATTTGATATGGAGTTGGGCGGTATACCGACGCCCTTGGCATTGCCATTTGCATTTGCTCCGCTTTTTAATTTTGCTCAAGGGACCACAGGAATTGTTTTTCCTGAGCGAGATCCTATTGTCGTTGATCCTCGATTAGGTATAGGAACAAGAGGACTTGGGTATTACTTTGCGTTATCCGATCGTATGGATCTAAAGTTGACAGGTGATATATACACAAGAGGCACTTTTCTTTTGAATGCAGAATCCAATTATAGAAAGCGGTACAAACACTCAGGCCGTATCGCTCTTCAATATTCGAGTGAGAGACAAGACGTAGCTGGCTCATTAGTACCCAATAAAGAACTTGCTTATAAGATCAACATCTCACATAGGCAAGATCCCAAAGCTCACCCTTATCGTACCATCGGTGGATCTCTCAATTTTACAATTAATGATTTTGATAGACGTAATTTTTCTGATGCTCAGTCACAGTTGAATAGTCAGATTAATTCTAATTTTTCATACGCATATAAGATTAATAGCAAGACAAACTTTACAACCAGTATACAACACTCTCAGAATACGCGTAACCGATCCATTAATTTCACTTTACCAGAAATGCAATTACGTGTATCGAGGTTTTTTCCATTTAAAAAGAAAGGATCATCTATTAGTAATGAAAAATGGTTTGAGAAAGTCAATATGCAATATATCGGACGATTTCAAAACAGAGTGTCAACAGTTGATACCCTTTTGTTTACAAGTCAGACATTAGATGAGTTCAGATATGGTCTTTCTCAAGATATAGATATCAATGCTTCATACAAACTTTTGCAGCATTTTGCATTCAATGCTGGGGTGAATTATGATGAGTTTAATTACTTCCAGACCTATGAACATACTGGCATAGATACTTCAGGTGCCATCACAGGCGGAGTTAGAAAAGGACTTGAGACTTTAAGAGACCTATCTGTAAGTGCTAACTTGAGTACTAATTTATTTTCAACATTGCAATTTGCAAAAGGGAAACTACGAGGAATCAGGCATCAGATGACACCCACAATTGGGTTAGCATATAGCCCCTCTACAATTGGTAGGGAGCGGATATTGGATACGATTGGAGATCTGACATTGGAGCAAAGAAGATTCAATCCCTTCTCCGCAGAAAATGGCGAATCCCTGATCTTTAGACAATCACTAAATGAAGGCGGCGCTCGGATCACATATGGACTTGCCAATACCTTTGAAGGTAAGTTGTGGTCCAAGAAAGATAGTATGGAGAAGAAGTTTAAAATATTCAATTCTGTTAACCTCAACGGAAGTTATAATCTTCAAGCTGACTCACTCAATTGGTCTCTAATCTCTGTATCTGCCAATGCAAGAATCTTTGGTGGTAAGACGACACTATCTATAAGTGGTATATGGGATCCTTATCTTGAAAATGAAGCTGGTACAAGAATCAATAAAACAACTTTATCTGAGGGTAGACTTTTTCGATGGGAAGCATTTACGACTAGTCTAGCTACTAATATTACGTTGGGTGATATTAGAGATTTGTTTCGCGGAGATAGTGGAGATAAAAACAGTAGAGCCTCTCGAGGTAGCAACAGAGGAAGTAGAGGCAGAAAAGGCAAAGGTAAAGATGAGCCTGAAGAAGATGAACTCTTTAGTTGGTTTGAAGGAGCGCGTATCAGTCACAACTTCAGAGTTGGTATTACTGCTCAAAGTACTAGGGTCGAAACCATCGCTCACTCTATACAATTAACAACAGGTAGCATCCCCTTATCTGACAAATGGGATATGGCCGTAACCAACTTGTCTTATGACTTAAAACGTGGGCGATGGGTTTTTCCATCTTTTAGCCTGAGTAGAAATCTTCATTGTTGGCAGATGAGTATCAGCTGGCAACCTCAAAGAGATACCTATTCCTTTTCAATTGGGGTGATCGCTCAACCTTTTGCAAATTACATCAGATATCAATCGGGTCGAAACAACTTTCAAGGTGTCAACACTTTTAGATAAGATTATCAAGGTATATGATCAGTGATCACTCGCCTTGGCCATTGCTTTTGTGAATATATCCATGTCCATATTACCCATTAACGCTACTATTATAGTTTCATCTTCTGATTGGATGTCCAATATGATTTCTTTTACATTGTTGCCATCTTCTTTAGTTAACAAGTTTATCTTATTTCCATCTTCTTTGATAACCAAGTATGGCGTATAAGTTTTACCTTTTGCGAAGTTGTGAAAAGAACTGAGTAGTCGGCCTTCATGCTCATGGTCATAGAGCAGTCGTATCTTTTTCATTCCTTTTAGAAAAAATTTGATATCCTCTTTTGTTTCTTTAGGTATAGCCACCATGGCCATATACTTTGGCATGGCAACAGCTATGTCCGCTTCTTTCTTTTCTTGATTATAAAATCTCTGAAATGAATCATGCCTTGCGCATGAACTTGAGAATATTAAAAGAATGAGAAGAGACATTGTTTTGGACATGATGCAATTTATATGATATTACTATTCTTTTAGCCTACTTGATATAAATATTACCGTTTTAATTGGGACTGCTTTATAATTGAGGACCTAAGCAGAATGGTTTACATTGTCAGATTCTGAATGATGAGTTAACTATCCTTTTACAGTGTTGATAGATACATAAGTTGTTTCATCACTCAGTATTTCCATCTGTACGACAACAGTTCTATAGACCTCAATCACAGTTCATACTGCAATAGCGACCGTTCAACTTCTTTCGGTTTCATCAATGATCTTATGTGCTCTTCTTTGAGACATAAATAAGAATATCGAGCGCTATGATAGCATCAGAAGTATTTGATATAACCAGCCAGATCGTCCTCCCTATGTGGCTATTGATGATCTTTCTTCCCAAGTGGAATGTAACTCGTTGGCTGATAGATTATAAAGTAGTGCCCATCTTACTTTCTTTGATATATACGGTCTATATGATTATGTCTATAACAGGAGATGCTGAATATGTAAACAATGAAGACCC
>CAZRXJ010000161.1:0-5662 GCA_964604025.1 uncultured Saprospiraceae bacterium
GTTTAATAAGCATGACCAATTTTGACATAGGACAAGAAGAACGAAGAGCGTTGATAGAGTTTACAACTCGATACCTCGATAACATTTATACTCATTCTCGAGATAGAATGGTAGCTCCAGTCTTTACTGCAGATGAAGTTAAGCAGTACGTGCGAAGTATTAGTTTAGAAGGATCTAAGGATATAAAAGGGGTAATTGAAAAAATCATCAAAGGATTAGAAAAATATGCAGTCCATACGCATCATCCTGGGTACTTTGGTTTGTTTAATCCAAGGCCCACTGCAGTTTCTACATTAGGTGATTATATAACAGCAGTGATGAATCCTCAGATGGCCGCATGGTCACATGCACCATTTGCTAATGAGGTAGAGCGATATGTTATAGATTCATTTGGAAAACTATTTGGTTATGAAGAACCTGATGGTACTTTTTGTGGCGGGGGAGCTGAGTCTAATCTGACGGCGGTTCAATGTGCTCTTAATTATCATTTTCCAATTGTATCTTCGGCAGGAGTACTCAGTATCGAGCAACGACCAATTATTTATTGTTCGACTGAATCACATCACTCTATTGTAAAAGCGGCAAGAACCATAGGTATAGGAAGTGACTCTGTCAAGTCCATCGGCGTCGCACAGAATCTCCGAATGGATCTATCTCAATTAGAAAGTCAGATTATAAAAGATAAAGCATCGAACCATCGTCCATTTATGGTCGTTGCAACTGCCGGTACAACAGGATCTGGTGCTATAGATGACATTAATGAGATCGCTGATATAGCAAAAGAACATAATCTTTGGTTACATATTGATGGAGCATATGGTGCAGCTGTGATTGTCAGTGATCGATATAGACAGTTGTTACATGGCATAGAAAGATCAGATAGTGTAACTATGGATTTTCATAAATGGTTTTCAGTACCTATGGGTGGGAGTTCATTTATCACCAGTGATCCAAAGATTTTATTTCAAACTTATAATATACAGACAGATTACATGCCTCCTGATGGCGATCAGACTTCTATGGTTGATCCATATCTTCATTCTATACAATGGTCGAGGAGATTTACAGGACTGAAGTTTTATCTCTCTTTGGTTACATTTGGTTGGTCGGGATATGAAGAAATGATTGATGAAGATATTGCAAAAAGTAATCAACTGAGAAAGATGTTGATTGAAAGCGGATGGATTATAAAGAACGCATCTGATATCACTATTGTAAATTTTACACATCCAACATTAGAAAAAGACTCAAGTCTTGTTAGAGTATTAGTAGATAAAGTAGTCGAAGAAGGTAGATCATGGGTGTCAGTATATCCGATCCATGGTGAACCAACTATTCGTGCTTGTCTTTCTAATTATGCAACGACTGAAGAAGACCTGATTGTTTTAGTGGATAGCTTAAACAAGGCCATAACGAGTATATAACTTGCTGCTTAGAAAGCTATATGGCTAAACTTTAAGTCATCTATAAGCATGGTCGTTTCTTCTTGGGTGGCAGAGATGCCAATTTCTAATTTGTTGAATACCCAAGGTTCTACTGGTATGTTTTTGCCGATAGCGTCAATGATCAATTGGTCGTCTTGCCATACTTGAATGACTCCGCTTTCAGTACCAAATTGTAAGTGCACTTTAACTTTTACCCACTGTTGCGTAGGCAGTTTTATAGATAGGTTCTTGTCTTGCTTGAACTTTAACTTTGCACCAAATTTATTCTCCACCTCAAGTTCTCTATTAGTAATTGATAATCGAGGACCCAACTGACCATTGAAAAAAGTAGATTCAAAATCAGCAATAGTCTGAGGCATTCCGTCTTCTATATATATGCTGATCTCAAACCAGAAATCCTCACCATTTTTGGATAGTAAAGCCGAAGAACTTATTGAACTTTTGGACACGACCATATCTGGAGTTGGGGCAACAGCATGAAAGGCAAGAACATTGTTATTGGCATCAGTTGGATCTGACTTTAGATAGAGCTTGTTGTCAATAAAGTTGCAGGTTGCTTCGAGTATACAACTTTGATGGGCGACATACTCAGCAGATGTAGGGGTTGCAGGGCTCTGTAGGGTAAAGTTGGTATAGATATTTTCTCTTGAATTAATATCAGTCAACATCAGATCGGTCAATTCATTATAACTTTCATAATCATCAACATGCGACTGAAACACTTCGAATAATTCGTTATCACTAACTTTGATGAAAGCCTTGCCATCACTTTCGACATAGTTGTCGGAAAAAAAATCTGGTTCAAATAATTGCTCGAAAAACTCACAGTTGTTATTAGTAATATATAGGTTTCCAGAATCATATATTTGTACCTCTATCCCTTCAATGCTTCTGAATGAGGTTAGGATCTCAGAACCAATTTCACAAACTTGGGTTTCCTCATTGTTACTACAGCTAAGCAATAAAAGAACTGAACATAGTATAGTTAGAGACCCTAATTGATGCATTTTCGTTTTTCGTTGATGAGTTCAATTAACGATATATACTTCATAGGATATTGTGTGTCTTGAAATATTCTCTCGATGTTCAACAATCCTACTAACTCACGATGGCAACAAAAGTCAATAAACGTTACTTTGAAATAAACATCTGAATAACAAAGATCAATTTCTTTTAGGATTGATCATTGCTCGTATATGCTTGGATCATATCAATTATGGCAACGCCATATTTTTCTTTTTTGGCTTTTCCTATACCATCAATCTCCGTGAGTAGTTCGACCCTTGAAGGCTTTACACTGCTGAGTTCTTTCAAAGTTTTGTCATGAAGGATGGTGTAAGCGGGTATGCCTTGTGTACGTGCTTGACCTGCTCTCCACTTTCTAAGTATTTGAAATAAATCATCTTCTACTTGAATGACTTTTTTGATTTTGGTAGGAGAAGCTTTCTTCTTTTGGAAAGCGAAAAGAGAAACGGGTATTGCTCCTTGTAGCACTTGTTTGGAAAGTGGGGTAAGGTAGAGGTTAGAATTTTTAGTATAGTCAATCGCCACTAGTCCAAGATTGACTAATTGAGTGATGTATTCTCTCCATTCCGGATAGCTGAGATCACGTCCCGCGCCAAAGGTTTTGATCTCAGTGAAGCCAAGATTCTTTATATCTTCTTTGTAAGCGCCTTTTAAGACATCTAATATTTGTGACATCGTGGCTGATTGATTACATCTTGCTATTGCAGAAAGTGCTTTTTGTGCGATGACTTTTCCATCAAAACTTTCTGGTGGTTGTAGACAATTATCACAATGCATACAAGGCGCACTTCGATATTCTCCAAAGTAGTTCAATATAAAGTTAGTTCTGCATGAGAAGCTGCTTGACAGATCCCAGATGCGATCCAACTTAGAATGTTGTACTTTTTTAAACTCAGAGGAAGCATCACTTTCATCTATGAATCTTCTCAGTTGCATCACATCTGCCCAGCTATAAAAAAGTAATGCTTCAGAAGGCAAGCCATCTCTTCCTCCTCTTCCTATTTCTTGGTAATAACTTTCTACATTTTTAGGTAGATTGAAGTGTATCACAAAGCGCACGTTACTTTTGTCGATACCCATGCCGAATGCGATGGTAGCACAGATCACATCTATCTCATCATTCTGAAATCTCTCTTGTATTCGACTTCTACTCATGGCATCCATGCCAGCGTGATAGTATGCAGATTTGATGCCTATCTCGCTCAACTTAGAAGACATCTTTTCTGTTGACTTACGACTGAGACAGTAGATTATTCCAGATTGACCGTCTTTATTGATGATGAACTTTTTAATTTGATCTATTCTGTTTTGACCAGGTAGACATGTGATGGTTATATTTTTTCTTTCAAAGCTACTTATGGTTATGTTGGGGCTTTCTAATCCCAGTTTATCTAGCATCTCATCTTGTGTAGCTTTGTCAGCTGTAGCAGTGAGTGCCACCCACGGCGTTTTAGGAAATACTTCTTTTAACCGTTTGAGCGCAGTGTATTCAGGTCTGAAGTCGTTGCCCCATACTGATACACAGTGCGCCTCATCTATTGCAATTAGACTGATTTGCTTCTCCTTAATGTAACTAATCATTCTTTCTTGAAGCATTGTTTCAGGGGCGATATATAGCAGTTTCAAAGTGCCAGCGTTTATCTCATTTTCGATGTCCTTCTTCTCTTCATAACTCTTGCCACTATGAAGTGCTGCTGCTTTTGCGCCTAATTGTAACAAGGCTGCTACTTGATCTTCCATCAATGCTATCAATGGTGATATGACAATCGTAAGATGAGGCATAATCATAGCTGGTAACTGATAGCAGAGCGACTTGCCTCCTCCAGTAGGCATAATTACCATATTGTCTTTGCCTTGCAGCAATGAGTCGATTATTTCTTCCTGTCCCTCACGGAAGGTATGATAACCGTAAACTTCCAGAAGTTTATCTTGGGTTACTTGGCTCATGAGGTCGTAAGGTACGAGAATGCAACATTTGTATATATTAGATCATAAATAATATTCTGATCTTATGAACTACACAGCCCATTCTATCCGAACATTCATAGGTGCAAAAAACTATGATGAATCACGTCAATTCTATAGAGAGTTAGGGTGGATAGAAACAGTACTTTTTGAAAATATGGTAGTATTTAAGGTCAATGATGACATATCCTTTTATCTACAAAAATACTATGTCAAAGATTGGGTTAACAACTCAATGGTGTTTCTTGAAGTCGACGATCTAGATGCTTGTCATCTAGACATCAAAGAACGTGGGTTAGTCCACAAGTATAACCTTGTGAAGCTTTCAGAAATAAAAACTCTCGACTGGGGACGAGAGTTTTTTATGCATGATCCATCTGGAGTGCTATGGCATTTAGGGTCTTTTGCGACATCTGAACCATCTTAAAATATTACTGACAGTGAAGATGTCAAGACTAGTTATAAAGCAATAATTTAGCTTGTATAATATGATCGTCGCCAACAGATTCATGAAATAAGAATAGAATAGCGTCTGATCCTTTTTCTTTAGCAGATTCGATCATTTTTATTCTCATTTTTTCTAGATTAACTCCTGATTCTCTGTTGTCAGATGATAATTGCCCGATGACTTTATATTCTCTTTCGATGTCACCTTGATCATAATAGACTTCTATATCATCCTTTGGAGTATATGTGTCTCCTAAATAATGAATGCGAGGAGCGCAAGCGATTATAAAAAGAAAGCTAAGTAAGAGTAAGAAATTTTTCATAGTGCAGCTATTTTAGTTTGATGTTGTTACCATTAAAATTATGAACAATAACTGTTAAGATGTCTTTACGTCCTACTAATGTTTAGTTAATTAGTCATTAACCAATTTTATTGAATTTATAAATTGGTGATCCATCAGGAGCTAACACTTACCACTTTTTCGATCTGTCTTTTTTTTTCTTTTTCTTACCTGACTTGAGATATTTGCGCTTGTTTGTTTCTTCACGAGTGAGATGAAAATTGACCTTCTTGTTGGCTTCTTTTTTCTCGTGGAAGGCTGGTCCTGAAGGTGTATGTTGTTTGTTTTTGTTATGATTATATGGCGTATGTTTTACTTTTATTTCTAAGGGTAAGAGCACATTTGAAATCTCAAGTTCTTCCGGAGTATCAAATGCGTAGTACGCATGTCCGTTGGCAATCAGCTCATCGGCATACTTGCGGTACAAGTCTTTTCGAT
>CAZRXJ010000162.1:0-5658 GCA_964604025.1 uncultured Saprospiraceae bacterium
AAAACTTTGACAAAAGTCAAAGAGCTACTGCGGAGTATTATCTTAATTAATATATAGGACTAGGCCTGAGCCGTAGGCGTAAAGTTCATCGGTGGAAAGTTGTTACCTGTACCTCCACCTTTTTTAACTGTAATAGTGCCATGTTGAGCTTCGTACTTCTTGACATTGTCTGCAAGTGCACTTAAAAATCTTTTAGCATGTTCTGGTGTTACGATCACGCGAGATTTAACCTTGGCCTTAGGAACATTAGGTAGCATCCTGATGAAGTCTATAACAAACTCAGAGTGACTATGAGAGATGATCGCAAGGTTAGCATATATACCATCTGCTAGCTCTTCTGGGAGCTCTATGTTGATCTGATTTTGTGTCTTTTTAGCTTTTTTCTCTTCTGCCATGTTACTCTGTTTGTACTTCAATCCCCAATATTAGCACTTATCGGATCAAAAAGTAGGAAGGAGCTATAAAAACAATCACTGGTAACGCCAATAGAAAGATCAAAAGGTGATTGTGGTCGTAGGTATTACAAAGATCTGCCTATAGCTTGTAACATATAGGGATTGACATCTATTAGAGCCAAGTAGTTAACGCTACAGACACGAATTATCTTTTTTTATGAAAAATATAGTGACATGCAACGTTCTTTGTTGAGATTGATAATAATAGTAAAAGCAGCTGCTGTAAACCTTTAATTAATAAGTAAAAAATAACATGAATAAACTAATTACAATCGCAGGATTTTCTTTAATCCTGTTGTTATTTCTATCGAGTTGTACGGGTGATGAGTTTGACATTTCTTCAGAGATGGAAGTAGAAGTTAGTCCTGAAGTGATAACTACGAGTAGAACAGCGGAAAGCTTGATCAATAGAACATTAAAATCAAGTGATGCCGGCTTCGATGAGGAAGAAGGTTGGGGAGATGATTGTGGTAGGACGCTATATCCATTTTCATTAATAGATAGTGATGGAACGACTTACGATATTGCTACTGAGCAGGATCTGATAGACATCTATGAGAGTTTTGATAATGATAGTGTAGCTGACGATTTTTTCATTGACTTTGTATATCCAATCAATGTGCTCAATTCATCTGGAGAGACTGAAAGTATAAACAATGCTGATGAATTTTATGATTTATACCTGACTTGTGCTCCTGAAGGTGGTTGGGAAGATGGGTATTTTCCTGCATATAGTATATCAGAAGAAAACTCTTGCTTGGAGGCTGTTTTTCCTTTTAATCTTAAAGATATCGATGGGGATATTGTGACTATAAACAATGAAGATGAATTGAGTATAGCAATTGAAGAAGATGAATTGTTTTTTGCTTTTCCACTTGATTTACTTTTGGATGGTACGCTTGTTACGGCGACCACTTTAGATGAACTTATTGGTTTTTTGTTGTCATGTAATTCTTTTGAAGAATTAGATTTGGCTCTTGTAGGATGCTATGATTTAGAATTTCCGTTCTCAGTTCTACTTACTGATGGAAGTACCGTAGAGATAGGAGATCAAGAAGAATATAGCTCCATACTGATAAAAGGAACATTTGATAATTATGTATATCCGATCACATTGATCTCACAAGAAGGAGAGTCACTAGAGGTCAATAGTGAAGAAGAGCTCTTTGAAGCATTAAATGATTGTGTGCAATTTGAAGTTACTGAAGACTTCCTAATTCTTTTGTTATTAGCATATAGCGAACCTATTGATCCAAGTGACCCTAATTCTGGTTGCTTTAATATAACCTATCCTATAAATGCTACGACTCAACAAGATGGTGAAGGAGATGCAATTGTATTTAATAGTGCTGAAGAGGTATTTTCATTTTACGAAGGTCAAGAATTTGAGAACCTCTTATATCCTATATATCCAATCAACATAACCTTGAATCCTGGAAATGAGGCAGTCGAAATAAACTCAATTGATGATTTCTTAAAGATTGAAGAAATTTGTAGGGATTGATATCTAAATAATAAATCCGTGAAGATTATACCTAGGGTTGACACATGTCAACCCTAGGTATAATTCTTATTTATAAGAATTGATGATAGATAGAGAAGTCATAGAGGGATGTCTGAAGAACAATAGGGAGGCTCATAAGCGTCTCTATGATGCTTGTGCTCCTTATGTCTATACTATTGTCAAGAGATATGTTCCAGATCGAGTATTTAGAAAAGATGCGATGCAGGAGGTCTTTGCACAAGTGTTTTTATCTATACATAGATACGACCCGGCCAGAGGAAGCTTCAAACCCTGGTTGGCCAAGATTGCAACTAATCGATGTGCAGTCATTCTTAGAAAAGAATATTTGCATTCAGTTTTCAATAATGAAATCCCCGAGAGTTATGCTAATACGCAGTCGTATGAATTGAACGACGACCTGAGTAGAGATAATATAGAAACTATATTGAAAACAATGCCCGTAGGCTACAGAACCATATTCTTACTCTCAGTTGTAGATGGCTATAACCATAGAGAAATAAGCCAACTTCTAGACATATCTCCACTAACATCGAGGTCTCAATTGTCTCGTGCACATAACTGGCTTAGAAAGCGTTTTTCTTCACATACTAAAGAATTCATTTATGGACTTTCCTAAAAAATTTGGACGTTCGATTAAAAACCAAGAAGACAATCTTCCTGAAGGATATTCTTGGGAAGAAATGAAGGACGGCATTGATGAGAAAATGAAGAGCAATCCTCAATATGCCAATGAGAAAGTTGATGCACAAAAGAGAATTCGACTTGTGCCATTAATTGGTATGATAGTTTTAGCAATTGTACTTATCTCGATCTATACATGCCATTCTTTAATTGAAGATAAGGATGCCATTATTGCTGATCACTTTGATAATGAAGACACTAATTCTAACTATTCTGAACATGAAGAATTAATCAAAGAAACTATAAATCAGAGTGTTGATAAAGTTGGAATTGTCAACAACACAATTGGAAATGCTCAGAAGGAAGGTCTAGTAACTAATGAAGAAAATGTAAAAGTCACAACTAAAGCTGTTCTCCCTCAAGCTGTGCACGCCCTTCACGCTAATGACAATCAAAAACATCTTGATCAAAGATTGAACCTGAAGTCGAAAGATGTATTGGCCAAGGTAAAAGTTGAAGATCTTATAAAAAATGTACATGGCTCTATTGCAGATACGGACAAAATAAAAAGGGATCCTTTGTATCCAGATCAGACGCTCATAGATGAAGCAATTAAACAGTCACAATATCAAAAGGAATTAAAAAAAGAAGTTGTAAGAACGCTACCTATTATCAGACCTATGTTTATTGAGAAGTTGGCCATACTTAATGAGATTCGTCCATTGACTATAATTCCTGCTACTAAAATATCAAAACGCAAATACTATAATCAACTGTATCTAAATCTCAATGCTGGAAGTAGCTTCATGATTCCTAATTGGCAGACAAGCGAGTCACAACAAGAGTATAGAAGTTTTCAAAAGTCGCTACCAGGGTTGAGCCTGGGATTAAGATTAGAATATGTACTTAGCAAGAGGTTCTCTATGACTAGTGGTCTTACCATCGGACATTACTTTACGCGGTTAGACTATCAAGGCACAAAAGAATTGGAAATAGAAAAGGACGGCCAAGTAATCCAAATCATCAATAATACAACTACAGGATTGTCGACTGAAGTGTTAGGGACCGCTACTGTCAGAGTATTGCAACAACGAGAAGTTAGGCATTATAATCGATTCAAGACATTGTCTATTCCTTTAACTTTTAGGTATACGATACAAAAAAGTAAGATGTCCTATGGAGTTGGTCTCGGTTTCGATATCTCACTTGAAGAACGAGCAACAGGCAAATATGTGTCGACTCAATCCATCAAGTTGTTAGAAGATGTAACTGGCCTCAAAGATCAAAAAGTCGGTATGGGCATCTTAACTGAACTAATCGCAAAGTATCATATCAGTAGCAAGGTAGACTTGAGTGCAGGCTTGATGCTTAATCGCCAACTCACAACGTGGCAGTTAGATAGTGATATCAGTCTACAGCCAGTTTTATTGATAGGCCAACTTGGTATTAGTTATAGATTGAATTAGTATGATATTAAAATAAAAGGCAATATGTTAACACTATATCAAATATGTTTTTACCTTTGATCTACTCACAATAACCTAATACTGTCAGGACCGTCTTGAGTGATGTAAATTACAATTTATAGAACCTAGACTCTACTTAACATGATAACCAGAACCGCACTTCAGGGCAATAATGCCCCTAAATCAGCTATTGGTCTGCGCGCTGAGATTATGATTTTATCAATTATTACTATCTTCGGTATTATAGGCCTAAGCTTTTGCATAGGCTTACATGGCCCCTGTGATGATTACTCTGCGGAGCTTAATAATACACAATCCACACAGATACTTATTTATGATCAACAGACTGAGACATAGTATCGAAAAATATGGCTTTGGTGTATGCCAATACATCGGTCATAAGATAGGTGTACCTTCTTCTATCATAAGAAAATACTTCATCTACACATCTTTTATCGGTGTAGGATCTCCTTTGATTATCTATTTGTTTACAGCATTCTGGTTGAATATCCGCTCATATGTGAAGCGGCAACAAGACATACTCTTTGATTAATGAGTAGCTCTCTCTATTGAGAGAAAGCATACTGCACTATATTAGCACCCATTCTTAATGATAACAATCGCTTCGCAGGTGTATCGTTATGTACTTCTTGATCTTCCCATCCATCTCCTAGATCTGTCTCGTAGGTATAGTACGACACTAGGCGTCCTTCCCATATCAATCCAAATCCCTGAGCTGGCTTATCATCATGCTTATGGATCTTTGGTAATCCATTAGGGAAGTCATAAGTCTGATGATATATTTCATGATCAAATGGAAGCTCGATAAAATCTAGCTCTGGAAATACTTGCTTCATAGCAATCCTCACATATGGATCCAAACCATAGTTGTCATCTATGTGCAAGAACCCACCTGCGATAAGATAATTGCGTAAGTTCTCTGCATCATTATTAGAGAATACCACATTGCCATGACCAGTCATGTGAACAAATGAGTAATTGTATAAATCAGCAGCTCCTACATCTACTGTAGCATACTTAGGATCTATATCTGTCTTAAGCTCTTTATTGCAGAAGCGCGCTAGGTTGATCAGTGCTGTAGGGTTGGCATACCAGTCACCACCACCGCTATACTTGAGTAAGGCTATCTCAGTCTTTCTAACTTCATCAGATGCTACATCAAATCCCATCCAAATGATACCAAAGAGTATCACTATCAAAGTAACGAAGAAGGTCTTTTTCATATACATACTATCGCTTCATTGCTTATAACAACGCCTAAGAGACACATACGTTGTTATGACTCTACATATTATAAAGGCTATAACGGTTGTGAGAACCCAACGGAGAACGTTACACTACCCACTTGGCTTTCGCCAAATCTTTCGTCATTCTGTATGGTCGCAAATCCAAGACTAAATGCACCCTGCAAAAAGATCTTAGTATCACCACTATGAGTAAAGACATCAAAACCTCCCTGTACACCCACATTAGAACTACTGATCTCATCGTCGATATCTACAATAGCACTAAAGTCTACTTCTAAAGGCGTTGCTGATCCAGGTAGCATCAGTGCTTGTGTTCCTCCAGG
>CAZRXJ010000163.1:0-5647 GCA_964604025.1 uncultured Saprospiraceae bacterium
GGGTCGAAGTAAGTTCATATCTTTGTTTCTAGGGTTTTTAATAGTTGGAGATATAGGATAGGCATTGAGTTGTTCCGATGGATAGGGACGAAGTAGCGGTGTGATCTGATTAAGGGGTTTATCAGACAGCCATAAACCTTCATCCGCTTCGTCCAATATAACAGGTGATCTGTGGTGTCCTATCTTTTGTAAGAGTTTGTTAGCTGTTGTTGTTATTATCGAGTATGAAGAATGCACTTCTCCTGATTCTTTATCTACCCAATCATCCCATATGCCTGCAAATGCGAAAGGGCGGTTTTTCTTACGCATATAAATTAGAAAAGGCTTACTTAGTTTTTCTTTTTTGGATCCTTCCATAAATGCATCAGCTATGATTAAACATCTTTTTTTTCTAATTGAAGTTCTAAAAGCTGGTTTGTTGATGATGCCCATAGCACCAATATAATTAGGATTGTTTTCTTTATTATGGTCTCCTTCTGCTCTCGCGTTAAAGAGATACATCTTCTTTTTTGACCATGATGGTGTCATGCCAAATTGAAATAACTGTAATTGATCGGGCTGGTTGTTGGTTATCACAAGTGCTTTATCTCCTATAGAGATATTAGACATAGGGGCAAACAAGTCATCCGGTGGCGATAATGTTTTGAATCTTTTTTGGATTACTTTTAGCTTAGATATAACTACGTATCGACCACACATTATTCTATTGTTTCTTTCGTGCTTTCAAAATTTCTCCTTTTATTTTTTGAGGAGAATCAATACTCACATAAAAATCGTCAATGTATGAATGTATTGAGTCTTTTTCAACTTTAGACAGTCCTTGCAAGTTATCAGTGACAGCATATATCTCTTCCTTTTTTGCTTCGAATAGTGCAATCGTTTCTGAAAAATCCTCATCAACACTTCCTCTCCATTGTAGCATACGCTGGACTACATCAGTGATAGGCATCATATGATGAGGTTTAGCATATACTGCATTAACCAAACCTGAATAGTCGAAATCATAAGGGATGGGACTTGGTCCATAATCATTATCGCACAGCAGTAGTCTTATGTTATGTCTTTTTGAAAAATTCCAGTCCGTATTGCCAATCATATATTGAAACAATGTCAATATTTTGTATTGTTCTTTATCAATGCGCTTGATCTTTTGAGTCTCATTGAGGATAGAGCAGGCAAGCCTTTCGCTAAGATTTACTAAGGGCTCAATAAGAAAAGATTCTTTTGTCATCGATGGATATTGTTCTTTAGAATCTCGATATGTTATGTCCACTCTTTTAACATCAAAGCTTTGTTCGCTGAACAAATTGAAGTATTTGTAACACAGATATTCTTTTAATACGCTTTGATCATATCCTGTCGAATCTTTGCAATTATTAACAATCTTAATGTTCCCTTTACTACTTAACCCTATGGTCTTAGATTTTCCTTTGGGCAGTTTAAGCATCAAAGGAGGGAAATCACATATTTTACGACGAGTGATTCCACGTGGTCTGATTTCCATCTCGGTATTTAATAATATTTTATCTCCTGCCTGTGCTATGATTTTTGCTGGTTGATAAAAGTTGCCTTCAAGGTTTTTGTTTTTATAAACTAATGAGATATCCGTTTCTATAATGAGAGATATGTTATCATGCTCATAAAACATCTCAAACATTGTTGGCAGTGGATTATCTCTAAGTGTTTTCTTCTGGCTACTGTGGTTGTCATGATTACATGAATTTAATAAAAAGAAAAGTATAAGTAACACCAACATCTTTCTTAGGAGGTAACCGAAAACAGTATTCATATTTTGGTTTTTACTTTTTCGCAATCTACTCTGTAGTAATTGTTCTGTTCTATTAATAGTGCAGTGTATTTTTTCGAATTACGTGTTACATCAATTGCATATACCTTGCGATCATAATGTGCAGATATTTCATTGACTATTGTATGGCCTATCACCACTTGTTTAGCTTTGTACTTAGAGAGTATACTTTCTAATTTATCATTCCTGATGGGCTTTTCAATATAGCGTCGATACCATAATGGACCATTATTACCAAGGATTAATTGAGAAAGTTGTCCCTCTGCTTCGGGCGATTGATGGTTCAGATATGATCTGACTGTATCATTGATTTGTAATAACGAAGATGTTGTCTCTGCAACCTCAGGGCTAACGCCTCCATGCACAAATAATGTAGACCCTATTTTCTCTATCGTATTTTTTGTTCTCAGCCATCGCCCTAGTTCTGTAGTTGGGCTAAAAAGTTCCTTGTATTCTAAATCAAGATATTTGGTAAGTCTCTTATACTTAAGTGACACATATCGATGATCACCCTTAAGTGCCATCACCTCATGATTACCAAGTATAAAATGAACAGCTCCACCTTGTTCTCTCGCCTCTTGTTCTAATTTATAAATTAACCATAAACATTCTGTCACATCATCTCCTCTATCAAAGACATCACCAATGATTACGAGGTGGTCTGTGCCATATGTCCAACTGCATTGTTTATTGATTACTCCCTGACATTGTAAGATGTCTCTTAAGTAGGAGAAGTCTCCTTCTATATCTGATATGACTAGTATTTTTTCTGGTGGGCTGTAGACAGCTTTTGGAGGTTGGAGCTCTTGTGTTAATTGAAATTGGAAAGCTTTTTTAGATGATGGCATCTGGACATTATATGTCCTTGCCATGCTTTCTTCTTGTGACAATATCTCAGAGATGTCCTCCTTTTTACGCCCAGTTGTTTTAATTGATTGAAGGATAACATTACTCCCGTCGTAGTATATATGAGGCCCTTCGATATTGCTAGCAACCTGACTGCATGAGCGAACGACAAATATTACCAACAAGATGCAAATCAAGATGACAGTTAGCCCGACTATTTTTTTTAGATTGATAGTTGTATTTTTTTATAAAAGCAAAATTAAGAACTTAATGCTTAAAGGAGTTATTGGTTATTGATGACGGTGGGCTAGTAATGGTGGCGGTGCGCCCGTGAAAGGATTCATTCTACCTATCGTCCTTGCCTCCATACCTTCTGCACGCATCACTGCGCGATCACCAAATCGCTCCCGAATCTTATCCATGGCTTGGTATAGCTTGATGATCTCTTCGGTGTCTTCAAACATGTTCATCTGATAATTACCACCTACCAAACTACTAAAACGCACGCCTATCAATCGAACCAATACTCGACGATTGTATAACTTCTTAAATAATTCTTTAACCTTCGGCACTATAATATGATCTGCTGATGTGTATGGCATTCTGCATTGAAGCGTCTGTGTCTGAAAGTCCGAATATCGTAACTTAACAGTTACACATCCCGTCAACTTCTGGCCTCTGCGTAATTGAAAAGAAAGATTTTCAGCCATCGCTGTCAACAATGCTCGCAACTTAACTACATCGATGGTGTCCTTGTCAAATGTACGCTCTGTAGATATAGACTTTCGCTCATTATAGGGGATGACAGGAGAGTTATCTATACCATTGGCTTTTTTCCAGATGGAAGTACCGTTCTTACCAAAGACGCTTTCCATCATCTCCACTGGCATCTTCTGTACTGTCCCTATCACCTTAACACCAAGATGACATAGCATCTGGTGTGTCTTTGCTCCTACCATTGGAATCTTTCTAACTGGCAAAGGAGACAGAAATCGTCGCTCTAACCCTTTTTCAATATGCAGTTGATTGTTGGGCTTGGCAAGCCCCGTAGCAATCTTAGAAACTGTTTTATTGATAGAAAGCCCAAAAGATATGGGCAAATGAGTCTCTTTAATGATTTTTTGCCTCATCTCAGAAGCATACTTCATACACCCAAAGTATGCGTCCATACCACTTAGATCAACGTAAAACTCATCGATAGACGCTTTCTCATATGTAGGTGCATACTCCTTTATGATGTCAGTAACCATATCAGAAAATTTACTGTAAGTACCACTGTTTCCACGGATGATAATCGCCTCTGGGCAGAGTTGTCTCGCTAGTCTCATTGGCATAGCTGAACGGATGCCATATCTACGAGCTTCATAACTACAAGCTGCTACAACACCCCTATCAGATATCCCTCCTATAAGAACCGGTCGATTCATCAATCGACTATCTAGCAGTCGCTCACATGACACGAAAAAAGTGTCTAAGTCCAGATGCACTATGGTTCTTTGGGTACTACTCATTGGGAAAAATTGGTTATTGTCACCTTATATTTTAGGCATATTATTGATAAAAAGCCCAGTTATAAGGTATCCTATGACTGCTTTAGTTCATCCACATCTTTTTTTAATTGCATAACAAGACTGCTCAGTTGCTTCATCTCAGACTTAGATTGATCTTCTTGATCTGGTAGATCAAAGCTTAGATAAGCAAGAGCCTTCCACACCTCAACTAACTCTTCTATATGTACATGATAGGGGTCATACAGGATGTTGTCAGATCGTAATAAAAGTCGATGATGAGTTGATTCTTTCCATACTCGCTTATAGATAATGCCTTGAGATCTAGTAACGATGATATGGCTTTCTCCATCCTTTAGATCTCTCCAATCTGATTCATACTCACAGATGATATAACTGCCATCCACAATAGGTAGCATACTATCTCCTTCGATCTGAAAAAGACGATAGCTCCTATCGGGATACAGCTCTGGTAATGGCAAATTAAACTTGGGTAAATCTTTTATATACTCTGGATCAGCATATCCATGAGAATAGCCCGCGCGAGCAGCGACTGGGACAATAGATATTTGCTCTTGATTTTCTTGATCGATAACTATAGGTAAGACCCTAAGTGTCTTCCCCTCTATATCCACTTTAGGGCTATCCTTCCCTTTTGTTTGGTCTTGGTTAATCAACTCGTCGAGCGAAAGCCCAAAGAGATAGGCAATCTTCTGTATTGTCTCTAGCTTTGGTTCTGCCCGATATTCTTCATAAGACCCAATCTGAGCACGCTTGAGCCCTATGCGTTCAGCAAGATCTGCTTGAGTATAGCTTTTTTGCTTTCGCAAATGCTTTAGATTCTTATTGAGATAGCTCATAAGTCAAATATATACCAATATTATTAGTATGCTATATTTTTTAGCACATTGCTAATAATATTAGATTTGACTCTTGAGATAGATCTATTCCTGTCTAATCAGTTTTTCTAATTGCTCAATCCGATCTTCTAATGTCTCGATAACTTCTTGTTGCTCATTAATAGCTTGGATAGCAAGTGGAGCTAATCCCATATAGTTAACGCCCAGCATCCCATCATCTAATTCTGACACAAGATCAGGAAACGTCGCTTGGACCTCTTGAGCGATAAAGCCCATAGTTGTTATATCATTCCCTTTGTATTTATAGTTTTTCAATCGCAACTGTTGTAATCGAGATAGAACTGGTTCACTATCTACAATGTCACTCTTAGCTCTTCGATCACTAACAGCTGTCCATTCTGGAACGCCCGAAGCACTAATACTTAATTGGTTATAAAGAATAAAGCCACCACTATATGTGTAAAAACGTACAGCTCCTCTGCCACTACTTTCAGTCAAGACAGTCAATCTATTATTGGACGAGTTTTTAGTATATACGTCTCCGAATATGTTAAAGTCATATTCATTAGGGTTTGAAAAATTTCGCGGCCCCAAAAAGGTGCGCTGAGATGGAGCTGTTATTATTC
>CAZRXJ010000164.1:0-5644 GCA_964604025.1 uncultured Saprospiraceae bacterium
TGAAAATAGGGGATCTATTGGTAGATCACCTCTTTTTATTTCTCTGATGAATCTTTGAGATCAACATGCAGATATTACAACTTCTTATATTCCAATTCGCATATTGACCAAGTGTTTTTTGAAGCCAGCTTTTTCATATGCTCTGATCGCTGACGTATTGCCATCGTATACATCTAATCTGAGCTCTTGAATGTCTTTAGAAAGTGCCCATGCTCGACATGCTTCATATATCTTCTTGTTAATACCTTGCCCTCGATATTCAGGTCGAACAAACATAAATCCTAAGTAGCCATATTGGATATGGTTCAGGTAGGGTTTTGCTTTTTTAATACTGATATAGGCAGATCCAATAATCTCTCGACCACTTACTGCTACGATTACTTCTGTATCTGAAGCCTTGATTAATTCTTCAAGATTATAATAATTGATGTGTCCAGATTGTAGTGTAGGATCATATGGGCGTTCTGCATGAACGATACCTTGTTCAAATTGCAATAGGATAGGTAGTTCTTCTAATGTCGCAGCCCTACAATAGACTTCTTTCATGTTTATAATATTACAAGTTGATGTTATCGATTTAATATATTGGCTTTTTTTATAAATCTCATATTTTTTTCAAAGTCGTCATGAGTGAAGTAGCTGATGCCAACGAAAAGAGTAAGTGAAATTAAAATACCTACTATAGCTTGTTTTGCAGAAGCGATATCCCAATATACAGGCAGGTCTACTCCAAGAGCTACTAACAAGTTATAACTTGAAAATACCAACCCAAATAACATAGAGACAGTAGCAGCTTTAGAAGTACCTCTCGCCCATAAAAAACCTAACACGAGAGGAACAAATGCGCCACATGTAAGGAAGTCAGAAGCGATCCAAGAGATTGTAAGTACGGATTGTATCCTTAGTGCAATGATAAGAGATAGAACAGCAATAATCAAAGTTGAAAGTCTTCCGACTCTTACATTAAGCTCAGGACTGGCTTTCGTGTTATAATATTTTTTGTAAATATCTACGGTCATAGAGAGTGCACCAGTATTGATCAGTGAATCCATAGTGGACATGATAGCTGCACATAGACCCACAAATAGAATAGAGCTTAGAATAGGATTAGAAATGTTACTGATAATGTCAGGGACGATGCCATTGCTCGGCACCTCTTCATACATTACTGACGCAAACATGCCAGTATAAGTAACCATTAGATATAATGGAATAAAAGCCACGAAACTAATCATCATCATCCGCTTCGCATCTGTCGCTTGTTTGGCTGCAGATATACGTTGCCAGATATTAGCTTGAATCATCCAGGACGTTCCAAATGTGATAACGTAAGCCAAGTTATCAGATACATTGTGGAAGAATGAAGTATAGCCTTCTTGCTTGTTCGCAAGTGCAGTCGCTTTAACTGCTTCTAATCCTCCTGATTGGTTATAAACTAGATAAAATATAAACACTCCCGTAAACAAGAAAAATACAAATTGCAAAAGGTCAGTCAATACGACACCTCTAAATCCTCCGAACAAAGAATACGTCAAAACTATGACAGTACCTATGATAGCTCCCGCTTCATAGCCCGTGCTAAAAAAGGCATCAAAAAACTTTCCAATTACTATAACTTGCACCGCAGAACCGATGACCATAAAAATAACAATGAATATGGTTAACAATAGCGAGACGTTGCTATTGTATCGTTGCTGCATGAGCTGAGGTTGAGATATGGTGGCTACATTTCTGATGCCTTTCGCAAATAGAAGCATAAGTGCCGTAGCAATCAGAACTGGAACGCCATATATCCAAAAAGAACTAAGGCCATTCTCATGAGCATGATCAACTAGATCGATAGCAGATCCGCCGCCCCACCACGACGCGATAAACGTAATGGCTAAAAGCCATGAAGGTAACTCACGCGACGCCAAAAAGTAGTCTTCACTGTTTTTGCTATTGCGATTGCGGATGCCAACTGCAATAATGGCAACTACATAAAAAGAAAGGAAAATTGCTGAAAGGGTAGCGGTGGACATGATAAACGGTCTATTCCGATAAGGGCTAATTAGACTTTCTGATGCATCTTCTCATCGGTAGATATTGCTTTGAATATAAAGTAAACTGATTTTTTACTAACCCTGGTTGATATTTATAAGATTAATTACACAGCTAGTAGTGTCGCCAACTGTAAGAGCAAACTCTTGTTTTACTTTAGGACCATCATTATATGAGGCAGGTAGCCAGCTTGGCATATTACGTATGGCCTTTAATAAGATCCTATCGTTGTCATCATTCTCTGATGTCCAAAAAAGACTCGGATTGGTAACATTACCTTGTTCGTCAATAATAAACTTTACAACAGCGAGCTGATATTGTCTGAACTTCGCTATGGATATTTGATCGAGAACATTTGTTTTTAGGTATTCTCTCATCTGCAATTGACCTCCAGGATAAATTGCATCATTATCTGGCTGTACTAAGAATGAAAAACTTATCTCTTGGATATCGTTTTGTTTAAGATTATTGTCGGGAAGATATTTAACGATGACAGATATGTTAGTGGCATGATCAGCGCTTCTCATTAAGGTTTTCTGGTCATCCGTTAAGATGTCATTATTACTTGAAGCTAATTTGGTAGTTCCATTGTGGGTTGCTGATATTTCAACTGACTCATATTCTTTGATCCAGGATGACTTGTAATATTGATTAAGATCTAAGAGATTGTTTGCCGTTTCTAATTGATCCTTGGCAATCGATAAAGGTTCGTAAACCCTTTGTATGTCATAGCTGAAATGCTCCTTTGGTATTTCTTGGCTGGAGAGATTAAGTTGAGATGTACCAATGAAAAAAAGAAGCACTAAAGTCTTCATGAATATATCTTTCATCTTATAAAATTACCAAATATCTAAGCAAGTCACCGTATTAAACGCTTTGATGTTCTGTATAGATAATCTCATTACAAGAAAAAACATCCAGCTTATAGCATACTAAGATTGATATAGCTTTCTTCTAACGTACTATTTATAAATAAGAAAGGGCTTTGTCATCACAACAAAGCCCTTTCTTTTAATCTATATGACTTCAATTATCTATTCAGTCTCAGATACTGGTCGAGGCATCTGTACCCATACGTCATCTCCAACACGATCAAGTGGTAGTTCATTCAGACGATTAAGTCTTCTCATATCGACCCATCTGTGTCCTTCTCCGAATAATGAATATCTTCTTTGATAAAGAATCTCATCCAGAAGAGACCCTGCATCCATAGCACCAGCATAATCAGCGATGCCAGCGCTAGATCTTATTATGTTAATAGCTCTCAGGGCCTCAGCATTGTTGCCTCCGAGATTAGCCTCAGCATAGATAAGGACTAACTCCTCGTTTCTAATGAAAGGTACAAAATCAGTCAGTGATTGATACACCCATACGTCGAAGTCTCCACTTAAACCATCAAGTGTAAGGGTTCCACTTGGGCGTTCTAATACTTTACTTAACCTACTGTCTCCAGCTGTTGCATCTGCAATAAAAGAAGGATGTGCGATGATTGCATCAGCTTGATCTGGAACCCTAAATAGGTTGTTAGCAAAGTCACCACCTGCAGTAGAATAGAATCTTGCTGGACCAACTGTGAGGTCGCCACCCAAATCCATAAAAGAAGCATTTAGATTATTAAGTGCTTCTGAGCTATTGCCTTGGTATAAAGATACTCGAGCCGCGAGTGCTCTATTAAAAGATGTAAAAGTCGCAGGTGAATCAAACCCAGCCATAGCAGCGGAAAGTGAAAAAGGGAAAGTGTTTCCAGCGCCAGCTAAGTCGCTTGCAGCTTCACTAAGTAAACTTTGGATGGCTGCAAGAGCATTGTCATAATCTACAAAAGGGCCCAAGTTGTCAGCATCGCTTACGTCTATTCTAATTCCATTTTCAAATTGAAGAGTCGCCACTAGAAGCAGCTCATACGCTTGAAAAGTTTTTGCAAAACCTAAGTATCCATTTATTTGTTCGTTAGTAATCAATGTTGAATTACTGGCTCCGTCTATTAGAACATTGGCAGTCTTGACTGTTCTGTATCTTCCAAGATAAGGACGCGTGCCATAGAAGCCTGCATTGTCTAATTGTGATTCTGCTCTTCCTAACAACTCTCCAGTATATCGAGGGTCAGAACCTGTGAAGAAATAATACTCCCGTCCTATAATAGACGCTACGTCAAAATAGAATCCGTTCTCTTGTCGAGTTAGGTCTTCTATACCAGTTACAAGAGTCTGGAGGGCACTTGTAGATGCGTCAGCATCAAATCCTTGGATACTTGATCCATTTGGATTTGCTAAGTCGTCTATATCACAGCTCGTTGTCCCAATCAACAAAAATGCAAAGATTATATATTTAATTTGTTTCATTTTTTTATACTTTATAATTTCAACTAATTAGAAACTTGCTTTAATGTGAAAGTCAAATCTCTTTGATGATGGGAACGGTGTTACCTCTACCCCTGTAGAAAGTCCGTTGCCTCCAAAATTAGAAACTTCAGGATCATAACTATTATAGTCAAATATGTTGATTAAGTTATTGCCTGAAAAACCAATTGTATACTTGCCAACACCGCTAAGAAAACTATCTGGAAGTGTATAATAGACACCTACTTCACGTAGTCTTAGGTATCCAGCATCTTCTATATATGGGTCTGTATTGACGCCTAAGTTAGCTAGTCTAAAGTCTCCATTATTCATGGCGCCTTCAGGATCTAAAGTCATATCATCAAAATCATGAGTCGTATTATTCAAGTCAAATAATAACGTGGAAAGATTGATGTTCTCTCCTCCTGATTTTAAATGCCATAAGAATGAAAAGTCAAAATTCTTATATGAGATATTGTTAGACCATGAAAGCTGGAAGTCAGGCTCTGCGTTGCCAAATACTTGAAGAGATGGATCTCCGCCATTGAGGCTAACAGTTGGATCTGGACCTACACCGATGATGGTCGTCGGACTAAATCCTTCTTTGATCAAGAAGTTACCCAAGAAATCGGCAAAACCACCGGTCGTAAAATCTGGTACTAATAACTCTGTTACTTCAGCTGTGTTTTTCCAGAAACTAAATCTTGCATTCCAGTTTAGATCTCCAGTGTTCACTACACCAAGATTTAGGCCTACTTCAATTCCTTTGTTTTGGAGTTGTGCAGCATTAGTTACTTGTGAAGAAAATCCGGATGATGTAGGTATCTGGGCATTCAATAATAAGTCTTCAACCGACTTAATATAGTATGTGGCATCTAATGAGAATCTTCTGTTGACCTCCAAGTCAAGACCAAATTCTATTTCCTTTTGTCTTTCTGGACCTACATTAGCATTGCCAAGAAGACCTGGAGTGAATACTCCTGCTCGACCATTTACAATAGTGGAAGTAAGTGTTGTGAACTTAGAACCAAAGTTTGCAAAGTTTCCAGACTCACCATATGCGGCACGGATTTTCAATTGTGTAATCGGGCTATTGTTATCCCAAGAATCAAGCGAATGAATGTTGAAAGCTATATTTCCTTTAGGATAATAGAATAACTGATTAACATCTCCATTGTTAGAAGACTTGTCAGCCCTTAGTCCTATCGTTGCAATTACAAGATCCTTAAAATTAACTTCTTCTTGGACAAAAAATCCCTTGTCTTGCT
>CAZRXJ010000165.1:0-5639 GCA_964604025.1 uncultured Saprospiraceae bacterium
CTCCGACTGCACTGCCTGAGCTACTGCTCGTACGTACTGTTACTCCTTGGTCATGACCTGCACCGATGTAGTCATCATAGAATTGGGCCGTAAGTACGCTTGAAGCAAATATTATAATTGTGACAATTGTAAAAACTCTTTGATTCATGATACAATGTTTTCGAATGTAAAAATCATTCTAATTATAGTTTTTATTTAAGGGGTATAACTAAATCTTAATTGGGGTGAACCACTATTATTCTCTTCGCTATAGATCCTTGATCGGTCTGCATACTTATTGTATAAGTCCCGTCTACTATATCTGTAGTCGTTAATTCTAAGTCTGTTACAGAACTATTGATATCGACAACATCTCTTAACAACACTCTTCCTGTCATGTCGACCAATTGATAACTGATCTCATCGGTTTCGATATCCGCAATTGAAATATTGATAAAATCGTCTGCAGGGTTGGGAGAGACAATTATAGATTGAGCTAATACTTCATCTATAGTCGGTGTGGTACCTACGCCAAGGTTAAACCTCACTTCGCTCAGTCCAGAACAAAGCCCACCATGGTTCTCAATAATTGTCAGCAGTACAAACTGTGCCTCGAATGATCCATATTCACTTATATCTTGACCGATATAATCTTCAGATGCTTCTGCCATATCAATCAATGCAACACCCATATTAGTCCAAGATGCCCCATCTGGAGATATATCCATTCTTATTCTTTTCGCTCCTGAAGTAAGTTCGTCGGGGTTATTGATATTCCATATATGGATACTCTCAATAGCTTGAATCTCGTCAAATTCATATAAGATCCAATGTGTCTGACCAATCTCTGCTAATGGATTAGCACTTGGCGTACATGACATCCAGATACTATTGTTAGAAGTATTGTGGGCTTGATCATCTAGACATTGTGCGACTACACCAGTCGTCAAGAGACACAGCGCAAGCATAGGGAGCAGCTTTTTCATTGGTAATATGTTTTTATAAAGCAGTAATCGATCCAAAATTATAACGCAAAAACATCAGGATTCTCTGCCTCAAGCAAGCAATTTCTTTTTGGTCATCACAAGTTATAAAAAGGACTTGACCTTTTGAACTAGGGTATCCCCTAGGTAAGGACACCTATTGGGCATTAATGACAATAAGATTTACATCTACTACACTTATGTCATGATTGAGTGATTCTATCACAATTGATTATATAGATTATGATATTCCATTACGTATATTTGCCTATTAATCAATTGTATGAGTCCAAGTAGTGATACCATCGAGATGGGAGACGACAAGATTATATCATTAGATAATATGTATGAGGAATACTTCCTCGACTATGCTTCCTATGTGATACTAGAGCGAGCGGTACCTGGTATAGAAGACGGGTTAAAGCCAGTGCAACGTAGGATACTCTATAGCTTGCGAGAGAAAGATGATGGTAGATATCATAAGGTAGCTAACATCATAGGTCATACGATGCAGTATCATCCACATGGCGATGCCGCTATTGGTGACGCTATGGTCAACATAGGTCAAAAGGATCTCCTGATCGACCCTCAAGGCAACTGGGGAGATGTCAGAACTGGAGATTCTGCGGCAGCTGCAAGATATATAGAAGCCAGACTGACCAAGTTTGCCCTCGAAGTAGCCTTCAATCGACAGACAACAGAATGGCAACTGTCATATGATGGTCGTAATAAGGAGCCAGTATCACTTCCGATGAAGTTTCCTTTGTTGTTGGCACAAGGTGCAGAAGGGATAGCAGTTGGACTATCCACTAAGATCATGCCTCATAACTTTATAGAGCTCATCAAGGCATCGATCAAGGTGCTTGAAGGAAAGAGATTCAAACTCTATCCTGATTTTATCGGAGGTGGTCTGGTGCAAGTAGAAGATTACCAAGCAGGGAAGAGAGGAGGAAAAATAAAAGTCAGAGCAAGAATGTCCTCACCGGACAAGTCTACGCTGATCATAACAGAATTGCCATATGGCGTGACGACATCTTCATTGATAGATAGTGTGGTGAAGGCCAATGACAAGGGGCAGATAAAGATCAAAAAGATTATAGACAACACAGCTAAAGATGTAGAGATCAAGATCGACCTACCTTCAGGCGTGTCTCCAGAAGTTACCATGGATGCACTTTATGCATTCACTAATTGTGAAGTATCTATATCCCCTAATGCCTGTGTGATTATAGACAACAAGCCTCACTTCTTGACGGTAGAAGAGATCCTTCGGATATCTACAGAAAGAACAAAAGATCTACTACGTCAAGAACTTGAAATTAGAAAAGCTGAATTAGAAGAGAAGTGGCATATGTCCAGTCTCGAGAAGATATTCATCGAGGAAAGGATATATCGAGATATTGAAGAAGCAGAATCCTTTGAGGAAGCATTAACATTGATTCGCAAAGGGTTAGGCAAGTATGTAGTGACACCAAGTGAATCCAAAAAGAAAAAACCAAAAGCATCTGATAAGAGAGTTCGGTTGATGAGAGACATCACAGAAGATGATATCATCAGACTTACTGAAGTTAAGATCAAGCGAATATCAAAGTACAATAAATTCAAGCATGACGAAGCTATGGCTAAGCTGCTTGAAGAGTTAGATCAAGTTAACTACGATCTTGAACATCTCACAGATTATGCAATTGCATATTTTGAAAAATTGTTAGAAAAATATGGCAAAGGAAAAGAACGTCGTACAGAGATTGCTTCTTTCGAAACGATCAAAGCAGTCCGCGTAGTTGCTAACAATGCCAAGTTATATATCAATCGCAAAGATGGATTCATCGGTACAGGATTGAAAAAAGATGAATTCATCGGGGAGTGCTCCAACATCGATAACATCATCGCATTTGTAAAAGACGGAACATTCAAAGTAGTAAAGAATGGAGATAAAGTCTTTGTTGGAAAGAACATACTTCATGCAGCAGTATGGCGTAAGGGTGATGAAAGAACAACGTACAACATGATATATGTTGATGGCAAATCTGGCAGAGCCATGGCGAAGAGATTTAATGTTACAGGAGTGACCAGAGACAAGGTTTATAATCTCGCCAAAGCGGATAAAGGTAATAGAGTAGTGTACTTCGCAGCGCAACCAAATGGTGAGTCTGAGACCGTTCAGGTGACACTCTCTCCTTCATGTTCTGCGCACAAGAAGGTTTTTGAATTTTACTTTGAAGAGATAGCTATCAAGGGAAGAGGGTCAGCTGGTAACATAGTTACGAAGTACCCAGTGAAGAAAGTCATTCACCTAGAACTGGGTATGTCATCTCTTGGCGCTATCAAAATATGGATGGATGATACAAGTGGCAGATTAAATGATGATGGTAGAGGTATCTATCTAGGAGCATTTGATACTGGCAATCAGATTATTACATTGTATAAAGATGGTTCCTATGAAGTCCGAGACCCTGAAGTGGGCGGTAAAATCGAAATGGACAAGTGGTTAGAAACGAGAAAGTATGTTGCCTTTGATACCATATCAGCACTTCATTTTGATGGAGACAAAGGTTGGACGATGGTAAAAAGATTTGAGGTGGAAACGACAAAGACCAATGAACGATATAAGTTTATTTCAGAAGCTTCTGGTTCTAAATTGTACTATGCAACGACTAGAGAGAATCCAGTGATATCATATACATATAAGACAGGTGGCAAGAAAAAGGAAACACAACTGGCACTTGCAGAATTCATAGATGTCAAAGGTTGGAAAGCTATGGGTAACAAGTTAGGAGAATTCAAAGTGCTATCGTCTAAGCATATCTCAGACGACTCAGAAGTTGAGTCGCCTGAAGATGATACTCAGAAGAAACCATCGACGAACGCAAAAGCTAGCTCAACTAAAAAATCCAAAGATGATTCTGATGATGACAAATATCAACCAGGAGATACCATTGAGCTAGACTTCTAATTCTTTCAATGGGACATGATCCATTGAAAAAGATAGAATATTACACAACAAGTCGGCTCTGCTTTGCCAAAAGCAATACAATCCTAAATACTTATATTTACCTTAGGTATGGCTTTCAAAAGAAGTAGATTTTATAAATAGTAATTTCAAAGAGCGTGTCAGCTATAAGCATATTCGAGATATTTAAAATTGGAATAGGTCCATCTAGTTCACATACCCTTGGTCCTTGGAATGCCGCACATGACTTCAGTACATCTTTGAAAGCTCCATGCGACAGAATTCAAGTGCATCTATATGGTTCACTTTCTAAAACGGGCAAAGGACATGCTACAGACATCGCTATTCAGATGGGCTTAGAAGGTCATGATAGTCGAACTATCGATATCGATAAGATAGATGGCTATTTGGATAGAATAGCTAAAACTAAAATTATAAACGTCAAGAACAGACCGATCAGTTTTGACCCAAAAAGAGATATAATATTTGAAGAGACCACACATGATTTACATCCTAATACCATCATATTCAAGAGTTATCAGCAAGATGCTTTATGTCATGAACATATCTATCTTTCTATAGGTGGTGGGTTTATAGAAAAGGTAGGTGTTGCTGAAACTACTAGTAAAGTTCAATTGCCATTTCCAATTGAAAATGGAAAAGACATCATAAGATTTACGGATGAACATGACTGTGCCATCTCTGATATTGTCATTCAAAATGAGAAAATATTCAAATCTCAAAAGCAAATCATAGAAGACTTAGAGGATATATTGGACACGATGTTGTTGAGTATCTTTAGAGGTTGCTCTACTGATGGAACCCTCCCTGGAGGGCTCAATGTAAAAAGACGAGCACATGACCTATGTCTTCAATTGAATGGGGGAACTACTTATGATACTTTGAATCAATGGTTAGACTCCATACGCAATGGTCCCAATGATTTTAGCAATACCAATAAATGGATCAGCTGTTTTGCGCTTGCAGTCAATGAAGAGAACGCTGCAATGGGAAGAGTAGTTACATCTCCTACTAATGGAGCGGCAGGTGTGATACCCGCAGTGATCATGTATTACTTTCTATTCTGTCATTATAAGGGCAGAGATTCTCTGATCAACTTTATGTGTACAGCTGGTGAGATTGGTTCATTGTTTAAAAAAGGAGCGACCATCTCAGCCGCAGTAGGTGGATGCCAAGCAGAGATCGGTGTGTCTTCGGCTATGGCCGCAGGAGGACTGACAGAGGTGATGGGTGGGTCTCCAAGACAAGTGTTGATGGCGGCAGAAATTGCTATGGAACATCACTTAGGTATGACCTGTGACCCGATCGCCGGACTGGTACAGATACCATGTATAGAGCGCAATGCTATGGGCGCTGTGAAAGCTATAACAGCCTCTAATCTGGCACTTACTGGTGACCCTTGTTCTGCAAAAGTTGATATAGATACGGTTATAAAAACCATGTGGGAGACCGCACAAGAGATGAATAGCAAGTACAAAGAAACTTCAGAGGGAGGTCTAGCATTTAACCTACCGGTTATAATGCCTGAATGCTAGCCTAAAGCACGTTTAGAATAACTCTTACAATGCTATCAACTTTCCAATTACCTCATCAGGTGATGTTCCTTCTCCACAAACATTGATCTGCGAAAAGTAATTGTACCATCCAGCAGCAGCTACTGTTTCTTCGAAGCTTTTTACTTGCTCGCTATCTGGAAACTTCATGAC
>CAZRXJ010000166.1:0-5634 GCA_964604025.1 uncultured Saprospiraceae bacterium
TCTCGTTACGGAGGTAGGCATGAAGATAAGAGTCAATATTACACAGACGCCATTTAAATTTTTGAGGTTTCTAGGTACAGATTATTGGGGCGTTAGATTAGGCTGGAAAAATCTTGGTTTTAATCCATTTGTTTATAGCGGCTTTGTACTTGAGCTAGGTGCTGGTGCTTTTTGAGATATAGATGTTGACATACTTTATGAGATAGATAGAAGGTTGAATTATCTTATTTTAGCAACCGATGAAGATTCTCCATACCGCTGACTGGCATATAGGTAAAGTACTCCATAAACATCCTCTTGAGGAAGAACACAATCTCTTTTTTGAATGGTTGCTAGAGACCATAACCAAAGAGAAGATAGACTTACTGTTGGTTTCTGGTGATATCTTTGATCTCGCTAACCCTGCTGCTAAAGACCGAAAGCTCTACTATAACTTTCTAAGCCAATTGATAGGTACTCAGACAAGAGTGATCATTACTGGTGGTAACCATGATTCGATCGGTGTGCTCAATGCCCCGAGCGAAGTGCTAAATGCACTTGACATCCATGTCATCGGAGGCGCCAAAGAAAATCTAAAGGATGAGCTTATTGAGATCAAAGATGATACAGGTAAGTTAGCACTAGTTGTAGCAGCTATTCCATATTTAAGAGATCGAGACTTACGTCAAAATGATGCCAGTCATCAACAATCTTCAAGAGTTGAAGCTGTCAGATCGGGTATAAAGAAACACTACGATGATATAGCTAAGCTTGCTAAAGAATCGTATCCCGATATTCCCTTGATTGGCATGGGTCATCTATATACAAAAGGATCAATCACAAGTGAAAGCGAAAGAGAGATACAAATTGGAAACGAAGCAGCAGTAGAAGCCAAGCACTTTTCTAAATCTTTTGACTATCTGGCATTGGGACATATACATCGGCCACAAGTCATAGATAAAAATGAGTTCATTAGATATTCTGGCTCTCCCATAGCATTAAGCTTTTCAGAGCAAACTCACAACAAGGTTGTACTTATAGTTACAGTAGATGAAAGCAATGTAGATAAACCACAAGTCATACCAGTTCCAACATTTAGAGCACTCAATAAAGTGTCTGGGACTTTGGCATCAGTAACACAACAACTTAATGAATATCAAGTCGAAGGTATGCTTTCGACCTTTATGGAAATAGAGGTCAATGAAGAACAGTTCAGCGCTCAAGTTCTTGCACAAGTAGAAAATCTTATCGCACTCCACAAATCAAATGATAAATTCAAAATTCTAAAATCAAAAGTCAATTTTGAACAAGGGAGCAAAGACACTTCAGATCTTTTTAAGTCAGGTACTAACATAGAAGATTTGACACCTCAAGAAGTGTTTCAGAGAAAATTAGAGTCCCAACAAGTTCTACCTGAAAATCAAAAGATGCTTACTGAGGCATTCAGCGAGTTACTTGAATATGTTCACGAACAAGAAGGTCAGTGAAAATACTCAAACTAACTTTTAAAAATATTAACAACCTTAAAGGACATCATGAGATATCCTTTGATACACTTCCGCTTTCTGCTGCTGGACTATTCGCTATTACCGGGCCTACAGGATCTGGAAAGTCCACCATTCTTGATGTCATTACACTGGCATTATTCAACAAGATCCCAAGATTCAAAAATGCTTCTAACAAAGAAGTTATCATATCCAAGAAGCAGATACAAGAGCATGGTTCCATCATGACCTTACATACTGATGAGTCATATGCCGCCATCAAGTACGAGATCAATCGTATATCATATACTTCAGAGTGGACACTATCTAAAGCGCGTACTGGCAATCTAAAGGATTATGAAATGTTCATCTATGATGCCAGTGATAAGCCGCTCGATCTTAAGAAGAGTGAAGTGCCCGCTAAGAACGAACAACTCATCGGATTGAGTTATGGGCAATTTGTAAAATCTATCATTTTGTCACAGGGAGAATTTTCTAAATTCTTAAAGGCAGATAAAAATGAAAGAGGAAAGTTATTAGAAAATATAACGGGTACATCAATATATAGAAAAATAGGAATCGCGGCTTTTCAGAAAGAGAAAACAGCAAGAGAATCTATTGATAAAGCCAAAGAAATAATAGGTGTAATAGAAGTTCTATCAGAAGAAAAGATCAAAGAACTAAAAGAGCAGTCTACAAGTGCAAAAAAGAATAAAGAAATATTTGATGTTCAATTAAAAACACTAGTCGAAGTTCAGAAAACCAAGCAAGGCTTAGAAAAGAACGCAAGCATGCTCGTTGTCAAGCAAAAACTGGCATTAGATCTCAAGGGGAAAGAACAACTTCTTTCACCTTTCCTAGAGCAACTGAACATTCATGAAAAACTCAGTCCAGTTCAAGGCAAGATAGCCATCTACAAGGATGCAATTGTTAACCAACAAAAAACCAAAGAAAACCTCACAGAATATAAGTCATCACTTGAAGAGTCTAATATAAAATTAGATGAAGTGATAACTGAGATGGCAGTACTCACCAAGACCAAAGTTGACCAGACTAACTTCAAGTCAAACATGTCTTCTTTTGAAAAAGAAATCAACGACATAGATCGCGATCTTAAAGAATTGAAAAACAAAGGTACAGATGAAAGAAGTAGAATCAATCAAAAGATAGATAAACATTCCATTGCGATTAGCACAGTGCCACATGAAGCCAACGATCAATTAAAAAGACGAGCTCAGGAAATAAAAGATGTTCTTGCTCAAACTAACTTGTCAAATACCAGCGAAGTACCACTACTCAAAGAAGAACTTAGATCGCAGCGAGAAACTGTCGTTCTTCTTCAAAACATTTATCGTGAAAACGATGTCCTCCAAGGGGTAATCACTAAAATTAAAGAAGTAAAAGACCAATTAGCTCTACATAGTAACAAATCCAAAGAACTCGAACCAAAGTTAAAAAGTGCTAAGGAGGTCAATAACTTACTCAAAGAAAAAATACAATTGCTCCACAAGCAAAAAAGTGATGCTGAGAGAATAGAAAGGTTGGAAGATATCAGAGAGCAGTTAGAAGATGGTAAGCCATGTCCATTGTGTGGTGCGACTGATCATCCCTATAGTCAACACTTTCCTAATCAAGACAGCTCTGGCATAGAGCATAATATTAAAACGACTGAAGAGCAATACAATCTTAAAAACAGAGCAGTAGTTGAATTAGAAAAACAGCTCTCCGAGGCCCAAGCATCCATCAAACTTACCAACGGTCAAATCGAATCGCTCAATCAGCAACAAACTGAGCTCAATAAAAACATTGATGCTTATTCTAAAAAGTACAAAGGTGATTCTAAAATCATAATGGACAATCTCCATGAAGTCCTGAAGCAAGCACAGATCAAAGAAACTAATCTCGAAAAAGGTATCACTGCGATCGAAGATTATAGTGTCAACAAAGAACTACAAGATCTATACACTTCTTTGAGCACATTAATGGACACTTATAAATCAAAACTCGCACATCGTAATGAGCGATATCAAGGAAGTGATATTACAAAAGAGTGCAATGATCTACAAGATCGTTTTCAAGCCAGTAAGACTTCTATTGAAAAACTAAAAGTATCCATAGACAAAGAAAGCAAAGACCTTCTGAGGGCAGAAAAGTTAGTCAAGAATATCAACCAAGAAGTAGCACCACAACTTGAAGTATTAGGCTTTAACAACTTGGAGCAAGCTCATAGTCATATTCTATCAGAAGAAGAAGTTGCAAAAATCAGATCAAACAAAGAAAGTCTTGCTAAACTCTTAACGACTAATCAAACCGAACTTTCTAATCTACAAAAAGAGATTAATCTGCTATCAAAGAAAGATACTAAGACTGATATGTCTCTAGAACAAATCAACTTGGATATATCACAATTAGAAAAAGAGCGAGATAGTATAATCGAGAAAATCGGAGAAATAGGAAAAGAACTTCAAAGAGACAAAGAAGATCGAAAGAGAATAAAAGAAAAAGAAAAAGAGATCGAAGGGCTTACTAAAGATTATGATAAGTGGGCACTGATGAAAAAATTAATTGGTGATGCCAATGGTAACAACTTCGCCAACTTTGCACAAGGTTTGACACTTCAAAACTTGTTGGTTTATGCCAACCAAAGATTAAAAAATCTATCAGATAGATATCTGTTAGATAAGACAACTCAAGAAGAAACACTTCATGTAGTTGATCAATATCAGGGAAATATAAGGCGTGCTGTTTCCACTCTTTCTGGAGGCGAGTCATTTTTAATCAGTCTTGCACTTGCCCTGAGTCTTTCAGATATGGCTTCTAAAAACGTCTCACTCGATAGTCTGTTCATAGATGAAGGATTTGGCACTTTAGATCAGGAAACATTGGAGATAGCCATCAACACGTTGGAGAAACTACAATCTGAAAGTCAAAAGACTGTAGGGGTCATATCTCATGTCACCGCACTCAAAGAACGTATAAATGTGCAGATCGTACTGAACAAAAATCCTCAAGGATATAGTGACATCGAAATCGTGTCTTAAGCCTCAACATATAGCTTAGACAATAATTTAATCCTGATATCACATCAGCATCGTTATCTTTAGTGATATAAATCAAGATCCAATGTTGAGAAATGTAATGATATCAGTGACCTTATTGCTATTACTTGCTTGTAATCAGAAGATAGGCGACTTAACAAAAGCCAATAAAAAAGCTGAGCCAATCGTCACTGACTTAAATATATTCAAACACGGTGTTGCCTCTGGAGACCCTTTAGCCGATGCTGTAATAATATGGACAAGAGTCTCAACAACTGAAAGAATCGCCACCGTGAAATGGGAGGTAAGTAAATCGGACAACTTTGAACATCTAATATTTTCTGGATTGAAGTCAACTGATAAAAGTGTAGACTATACTGTCAAAATTGATGTTCAAAACTTGGAAGCCAATACACAATATTATTATCGCTTTATCACTGAAGGGAAGAGTTCAGCTATTGGAAAAACGCGGACACTACCACTGGGCGAAGTTGATAATATCAAGTTAGGTATAGTCAGTTGTAGTAACTATGAATTTGGTTACTTCAATGCCTACAACGGCATGAAGCAGACCGACCTCAATGCTATTCTTCATCTTGGTGACTACATCTATGAATACGGACCTGGAAAATATGGAGACAAAGATTTCCCGCGAAAGCATCTACCTGCAAAAGAAATCACAACACTTGAAGATTATAGGACGCGCTATGCTCAATACCGAGAGGATGCTGGTCTTCAAGATGCACATGCCACACATCCATTTATTATGATCTGGGATGATCACGAGATAGCCAATAATGCATATAAAGATGGTGCAGAAAATCATCAAGCTGAAGAAGGAGATTTTGGCAAAAGGAAGATCATCGCCAAGAGAGCTTACTATGAATGGCAACCGATACGCGCATCTGAAAATGATGAACTATATAGAACATTTACATTCGGAAATCTCGCCGAGTTAATCATGTTAGATGAACGATATACGGGTCGTCATGAGCCGCCAGCATCTTTAGAACAAGCAGATGACAAAAGAACCATGTTGGGAGCCAAACAGTTAAGCTGGTTCAAGAGGACACTTCAATCGACTGATGCGACTTGGAAGATCATCGGCAATCAAGTTATCTTCTCGCCTTGTG
>CAZRXJ010000167.1:0-5598 GCA_964604025.1 uncultured Saprospiraceae bacterium
CTATTGGCTCTTTGCATGGCATTTTCCCTCCTGTTGTTATTATTATTGATCTGTCTTTGTTTAAAAGTCTCAAACCTTGAAGATTCTTGTTGTGGTGGATAGTAATTGTTAGAAGTATCAGTATCTGCGGTTTCTAAATAAGGATCTAAGATAATCTTGCTGATTTCTTTGTCTGTTGGAAACACTTTGGTCACTTCGTCTGCCCCATATCTCCACACCTCAGCTGGAATTCTGATGTCTTCTGAAGTTCCATCTACATACTGAAACTGGACGATAATAGGCATGATTAACCCACCTACTTTATTAAAGCTGATTTCGTAATAATGCTTTCCACTTTCAAACAATTCTTTTTCTTTAGGAGATAAGCTACTGACAAATCCTTCATACTCTGATTGATCAACGGCATCTACTTCAAGGGGATCGTAGGTTGTATAGAAGTCTTTGAGGGTTGGGTCCATCTCATCATAAGTCTGCTCGATATCTCTATTGCGTATGGTAGAGATGTTTTGTGGTCCATTGTCTCTAAGGTCTTTTTGTCTTGCTTTCTCGACTTCAGGATTACCAGAGTTGAGGTTGTAGTGTTTAACCGTTCCAAGTGCTTGATCAGAATGATCATTGCTAAAAAACCAACCATTCCAGAACCAATCTAGATCTACACCTGATGCATCTTCCATCGTTCTGAAAAAATCCGCAGGATAAGGTTGCTTGAATTTCCACCTATTAGAATATTCTTTGAAAGCATGATCAAAGAGTTCTCGACCCATCACCGTCTCACGTAATATATTGAGTGCAGCAGCTGGTTTTGCGTAAGCATTATTACCAAACTGAAAGATACTCTCAGAGTTCGTCATGATAGGTGATATCCTTGACTTGTCACCACCCATGTATGGAGCGATAAGGTGTGCTGGCCCTCTCCTGTTGGGATAGTCTCTTTCCCAATGTTGCTCTGTGAGATATTGTAAGAAGGTATTGAGCCCTTCATCCATCCAGGTCCATTGACGTTCGTCATTATTGACAATCATAGGAAACCAGTTGTGCCCTACTTCATGGATGATCACACCGATGTGCCCATACTTGATCCTTTTACTATAGGTATCATCGCTCTCACATCGTCCATAATTGAAGCAGATCATCGGATACTCCATACCCATGCTTCCATCTATAGACCAAGCAACAGGATAAGGATAGTCAAAAGTGTAGTGAGAGTACCACTTGATCGTATGTGCAACTGCTTTTGTGCTAAATTTTTTCCAAAGACAATCTCCCTCAGGAACCCACATGGATTGTGCCATAACAGTTCTTCCATCAGCCATCTTTACACCCAAGGCATCCCAGATGAATCTTCTGGATGTAGCAAAAGCAAAGTCTCTAACATTGCTTGCCTTGAATTTCCACGTTTTATATTTTGTGCTACTCTCTGCGCTATTGTCTATAGCTTCATCAAGGGTTTGTATTGTAACGGGTTGAACAAAAGAGTTTTGTGCTTGATCCCATCTTTTTCTGTGCTTTGCGGAAAGGACCGAAGAGGCATTTTGTAACTCTCCTGTAGCTGCAACGAGGTGATCTTCTGGTACTGTTATATTTACTTCATAGTCACCAAAAATCAGCGCAAACTCTCCCCTACCTAGAAACTGTTTGTTTTGCCATCCTTCTATGTCATTGTAAGAGCACATTCGAGGAAAGAACTGAGCGATACAATACACGCGATGTCCATCATCAAATTCTTCATAACCAGATCTACCGCCTATTTCACGAGTATTATTGATGTTATACCACCACTTGATCGTAAATGTTGTCTTTTGACCTGAGCGAAGCTTTGTAGGAAGATCTATACGCATCATGGTTTTATTGATGGTATAATTCATGGGTCTGTTGTTGTCATCAGTTACTGATTCTATTTTGAATCCTCCGTCAAAGTCAGGGGTCATTCTTTGTAATTGTCTATTGGACACTCCTCTATTTGCATTGATAGATTCAGTTCCTATGATATGTGAATCACTATCCTTTGCTCTTACATTCTGATCAAGCTGAAGCCAGAGATAAGATAGATCATCTGGAGACTGATTGTGATATGTGATGGTTTCATCACCTAAGACTTTCTTTTCTTCATCATTAAGCGATATATCCATTTTATAGTCTGCACGCGTTTGCCAATATTTACTGCCTGGTGCGCCAGAAGCAGTTCTATACTCATTGGCCGTGGGAAGTGTGGTCCCAAGCTGTTTAAATGGATCTGGTGGATTGTTTTGGGATTGAGCGCTATAAGTGAACGCAATAACCAAACTTAGTAAGACTAGTTTTTTCATCGATCTATATTTTCAAATTATTAGTTATTCAAAAAAGGGAAAGATATATGTTTTTTGGCTCTTCAATAGTCATCTTAGTCTTGACTAAATGTTATTCTCAAGACAGAGCTAAAAGAAGGTTTTCTTAACATATTTGTTCCACGTGGAACATTGTTAAGGAAGGGCGTCTTTTTTCTTGCCGAAACGTATATTCTAATATTGTTATAGATGAATATGTTCCACGTAGAACATTATTATATTCATAATAAAATCTGATATGAAAAGATGGTTACTATGTTTTCTTGTAACGATCATGCTGTTTTCTTGTATGCAGCAAAACCCCTCTTCAATTAAGAAGGTACAACCTAACATCCTGTGGATAGTAGCAGAAGATCTTAGTTCTGTTATTCCAAGTTTTGGAGACTCTACTGTCGTTACACCACACATATCAAGACTTGCTAATGAGGGAGTCTGTTATGATAAAGTTTTTAGCCCTTCAGGAGTGTGCGCACCCAGCAGAGCTGCCATAGCCACAGGCATGTATCCGATTCATATAGGGGCCAACCATATGAGAACAGGACCATGGTTTAGAAGTGATCTTCCTCCTCAGTTTATAGACAACTATGCTAAAGGGGCGATGCCTACTGGCATTGTGCCCTATGAAGCCATACCCCAGCCTGAAGTTAAAATGATGAGCGAATACCTACGTAAAGCAGGATATTATTGTACCAATAATGCTAAAGAAGACTATCAGTTTAGAAAATCCCTTATGGCGTGGGATGAATGTTCTAGCAATGCTCATTGGCGAAACCGAGAAGATGGCCAGCCCTTCTTTAGTATATTCAATATTGAAGTGACCCATGAATCTAGAATATGGGCCAAAGCAAATGATTCACTCTGGGTAGACGAACATCTTAATGTACCCATTCCTCCTTATTTACCAACGACGGATAGTGCTATGATGGATGTTAGAAGAATGTATTCTAACATTAAAGAAATGGACAATAGAGTAGGAGAGATATTGTCCGAGTTAGAAGAAGATGGCCTTTTAGACAACACTATCATATTTTGGTATACAGATCATGGCGGGCCGCTACCCCGACAAAAAAGACTCAACTATGATTCGGGTCTAAGAGTACCTATGATTATAAGATTCCCCAATAAGGAACATGCAGGAACAAGAGACGGACAACTTGTAAGCTTTATTGATTTTGCACCAACAATTATGTCTTTAGCGAATATTGAACCTCCAGAGTATCTTGATGGCAAAGCTTTTCTTGGAAAACATAAAGAGACAACCAAGAGAGATTATATCCATGCCGCAGCTGATCGTTTTGATGAGTCCTATCATGATCCGATTAGAGCAGTAAGAGATGATCGATATAAGCTGATTAGATATTATGATACTTTAAAACCAATGTTTTACCCTGTGGCGTATCGTGAGCAGATGCCTATCATGAGAGAATTGCATAGACTTAGAAAAGAAGACAGACTCACAAAAGAGCAAGCCTTGTGGTTCAGAGAATCAAAGCCACTAATAGAATTATTTGACACATATAGTGACCCACACGAGCTGAACAACCTAGCCTTTAGTCCTGAACATATGATTATCCAAGAAAGGTTAGTGGTTGAGTTGGATCGTTGGTTAACATCAATGGAAGACCTCAACATGTCATCAGAAGAAGAACTAGTATCATCCATATGGCCTGATAATACCCAACCCATTACAGCCACTCCTGATATGACTAAACTGAATTCAGGAGCATTACAGATAGAATCCGCTACCAAAGGTGCGTCAATAGGTTATAAAGTGATCAGTAATGGCGACACCACAAAATCTTGGCAAGTATATGTCGAACCTCTGGAAGTAAAGGATGGTCAACACGTCTTGACTATAGCACATCGACTAGGATATAAACCGAGCGAAACAACAATATATTGATCATAAAACTTTGACAATCAACAACTTATGATTTGTCATTGCTCATTAAGCCATTCTTTCAATTTACCCCCAAGATTATCAACCTCTTTAACAACCTCGTCAATTATGTTTGATAGTTCTGGTTTTAATTCTTTTTTTATAAACCGTTCTATTTCTAAGCGCCCTTGATCTGTCAACTCTTCTAGTTCTTTTTCATAATCTATGTCTAGATTTAGTTGATAAGAATCTGTTTTATCCCCACGATAAAGCCCATATGATAATGTGTTTTTCCAAAAAGTGACCTTTTCTTCAATACTCAGCTGGTCTTTGTATTTGGGATAACATTGATCCACGTAAGCCTTTAGTTCTTGATCTATCTCTATCCAGTCCTTGTCATTAAGTTCTTTGTAATGATTTTGCACATCATCACTGAATTTTTCATAACCAGAGACAAACGCATCTTTGCTAAGACACTGAGAACTGAAGTTGCAACCATGCAAAATTGAAACAGCGGCTAAGACAAAAACAAAATTTTTCATAGGAATGTCGTTTGATTTCTAACCCAAAGATCGCTAGTTCTTATCTCACTATTATTCAGCACTTTTGTAAAATATACAAAAGACAGATGTCATACTACGAACGTATCATAGAATCAACCGAATATCTAAAAAGTAGGGTAGACACTTTACCTGAAATTGCAATTGTTCTAGGTTCTGGACTAGGATCATTCACCAATAAAATAAACATCTCTCAACGTATACCATACAGCGAGATTCCTCACTTCCCTCCTGCTACGGTTAAAGGTCATGATGGAGCACTCATCTTTGGTTCAATCGGAGACAAAAAGATAGTAGCACAAGCAGGACGATATCATTATTATGAGGGATACAATATGAAGGAAGTGACGCTTCCGATTAGAGTATTCAAATATCTAGGAGCTAAGATATTGTTGATTGCTAGTGCTGTTGGCGGTATACACGAGGATTATGAAGCGGGCGATATCACTATTGTAAATGATCATATTAATCTCCATAATCAAAATCCATTACAAGGACCTAACGACGATCGTCTTGGTGTTCGTTTTCCAGATATGATGGATGCCTATAGCCCGAGATTAATTAAGATGGCCCAAGACATAGCATCTGACCAAGACATAAAGCTTCATAATAGTGTTTATGGTGGCTTGCCAGGACCTAATTTAGAAACAAAAGCCGAGTATAATTATTTGCATGTAATTGGAGCTACGGTTGTCGGGATGTCTACCGTACCTGAGATTATAGTAGCACAGCATGCTGGCTTAGAATCATGTGTTCTTACTGCAGTGACCAACAAATGTTTTCCAATTTCTGAGATCAAAGAAGTTACCCACGACGAAGTCATCGAAGTAGCGCA
>CAZRXJ010000168.1:0-5582 GCA_964604025.1 uncultured Saprospiraceae bacterium
TGATTATGATATAAATTATTTCTTAGAGGCAAACTCAACATTAATTTCTTCAAAGAAGATGTCATCGTTGGGTACTTGAAAGTTAAGTCCCTTTACTGCTCTGTCATTGTCCAATAAAAATTGCACCGTCCCAAAATCAAACCATGCATGTTCTTCTTTCCAATCTATCTCCCATGTATCATAATGCCAATGACTTAAAGTGGCCGATAGAGCAGGTGCACCTTCAAAGTGGATTGCCAACTTTCCAGAATTATCAGTTGTGATGATTACATTTCCGAAAAGGGGGTCATGATAATAACCTGTCATCACAGAAAGATCTATACTTGGAGTTGTTCCTGTAACTCTACTTTTTTGTGGACCACTAAATTTTGCCTTCCACTTAGTTCTTGATTTGTTTTCTGATTCGACAGCCTTTTCTAACCATCCAGTCTTGTCTATACCGAGATAGGTGTCTCGTATATAATTAGCAACTGCTGAAGATAATCCAGTCATGCTGTTAGTCAAAACGACAATTCCAATATTCTTGTTTGGGATCATAAGCACTCTTGAGTACATACCATCATATCCACCGCCATGAGTGACTATTTTCTCACCTCCTCTTGTATAAACAAACCAACCAAGACCGGCACTATAAAAGTTGTCTCCGCGGATAGCATTGTGTGGCTTCATACAATTATCTCTTGCAGCTTTAGGAAAGATTCCTTTAGCCTCTGCCATCGTAGGATTTAATTGAACATTGAGCCACTTGAGCATATCATCTGTAGATGATAATATACCTCCCGCAGCACCTGAGGCTTCCCAAGGTGCTAAGGCGATGGGCAAGTTGTCTCTATGTGTGATATGTGGCGTTGCAATGTTGCTCATTCCTTTTATAGTTGTTACACTGGTCTGTGTGCGGGTCATCTCAAGAGGATATAAGAAGTTTTCTGAGACATAATCACTCCAGCTTTTTCCAGTTACTGCTTTGATAACTTCCCCTGCTGTGATGAACATTAGATTAGTATAGCCATATCCTCCACGCCAATCATATGCTTGAGGAAGATATCTGATTTGTTTTATAATGTCTTCAGCACTTTTTTCACTTTTATACCAGATAGCATCTCCACTATAAGTACCCAATCCAACTCGATGGCACAGCAAGTCTCTCACTGTTGTGTGCTGACTTACATATTCATCATACAACTTAAAGTAGGGTAGATAGTCTTGAACGGGTGCATCTATATCCAGCCTTCCTTCTTCATGCAATCGTGCAATAGATGTCGATATAAAAGCCTTACTGTTAGATGCAATGGCATATATCGTCTCTCCATCAACAGATTGATCTTTGCCAATGGTACGCGTCCCATATCCTTCCGATAATATTATCTTACCATCTTCGATGATTCCTACGGAAAATCCAGGCGTATCAAATGCTTCCAAAGCAGAAAGAGCCGCTTCGCGAAACTGTTGTGCTGTTTGTCCAGTTAGGTAGACAGTTGTTAATAAGAGAAAAGATATTATAAGAGTCGTAGTGCGTAACATATGTTGAAAGTTGATTATAAAATGGAAATGTATGAATTAATTCAAATAGAATTTATCGTTTAGAATTGACATCCTACAATTTTTAATCATCTAATTTTAATACAGCACTGGTTCGGTCTCTGGTTTTATGGCACAATTCTTTGTCTGATATTAGTGACTGACCATAGCTAGGTATCATCTCCTTTATACTTGATATCCATTGTACAGATTTCATTTGCTCAGGAAACATTTTGTTGAGTACTTCTAGCATTATGGAAACGGAAGTAGAAGCTCCTGGAGAGGCGCCTAACAAGGCGGATAGCCGGCCATCAGCAGCACAAACTATCTCAGTACCAAATTGTAATTTGCCGTTTCCATCTTTATCTTTTTTTATAATCTGAACGCGCTGTCCTGCTATCTTAAGATCCCAATCTTCAAATCGAGCTTCTGGATAATAAGCTCGCAAAGATTCAAATCTATCTTCAGGAGATTGCATCACCTGATCCACGAGATACTTGGTCAAAGGGATATTATCAATACCAGCACTCAGCATCGGCCAGACATTGTGCATCTCAATTGATAAAAACAAATCTAAGTAAGATCCTTTCTTTAAGAACTTAGTAGAAAAACCAGCATATGGACCAAATAGCAGACTCCTCTTTCCGTTGATCCATCTTGTATCCAAGTGTGGCACAGACATAGGAGGAGATCCTACAGCAGCTTTTCCGTATACCTTGGCTTCATGCTGAAGAACAACATCTTCATTGTCACAAGCAAGAAAGTGCCCACTTACGGGAAATCCTCCATAGCCTCTGCCTTCTTCAATATCAGAATGTTCTAATAATGTCAATGAGCCACCACCCGCTCCAATGAATACATAATCACATATGAGGTCTTTGTCTTGATTAGTATTGCGATCTTCAATGTCTACATACCACTTTCCATCTTTTTGCTTTGTGAGATTTTTAACTTCATGGCCGAGGTATAGTTCTATGTTCTCACTGCGCTCTAACGACTTGATCATACTATGTGTGATAGCACCAAAGTTGACATCTGTTCCGATATCCATATGAGTAGCGGCTATCGGATGTTCATGCACTCTTCCTTTCATCATCAGTGGAACCCAATCTTCAATCTGAGTATGATCGGTAGTATATAGCAACCCATCAAATATGGGATGCCGCACCATAGCATCATATCTCTTTTTTAGAAAATCAACATTGTCTGCTCCCCATACAAAACTCATATGAGGGATGTCATTGATGAATGCTTCAGATTGAGGAAGATGATTGTTTTCTTTTAGATAGGTCCAGAGCTGTTTAGATACTTCAAATTGTTCTGCTATCCTTAGCGCCTTAGTGAGATCTACAGATCCATCTTGTCTTATAGGTGTATAGTTGAGTTCGCAAAATGCAGAGTGACCAGTGCCTGCATTGTTCCAACAATCGGAACTTTCTGCTGCTACTCTTTCTAATCTCTCGCATATTGTAATCTTTGCATTAGGCATCAACTTTCTTAACATTACACCGAGTGTTGCACTCATGATGCCTCCTCCTATCAAGAGAATATCTACTTCTTTTGTCAAATTATAGGATTTTCATATAATGGTTAACAGGAAATTGTAATAAACTAATCAAGGACTACCACCCAATCCCATAGTCTTCGCCGTGATTGCTACTACCACCCCACATACTGCCATTATCCCAATCAAAGTAGATGGCATTAAGTGGTCCTGATGTTCTATCACTCAATTCTATTTTGTATCCCATCTTTTTTAACTCTTTGCGTGTCCAGTATGGTGTAGAATTATGCAATAACATTTTTCCAATTGCAACTTCATGCTTACCAAACGAACCTCGCATCTGAAAACTATTCATATTAGCAGCTTCTACTGCTTCTTGAACATTCATATCAAACTCAACCATATTTAGAAAAAACTGAAGAGAATTTTGATCTTGACTATCTCCACCTTGTACGGCAAATGAAACATACGGACGACCATCTTTCAGTGCCATGCTTGGGGTAAGAGTTGCTCTTGGGCGTTTGCCAGGGGCGACAACATTGTATGGATTTTCTTCGGGCCTTAAGACAAAACTTTGCATCCGTTGACTTAGTCCTACACCAGTGTTACCAGCAATCACAGCGGGTACCCAGCCACCACTGGGTGTGATAGATACTACCCAACCCTCAGCATCAGCTGCTTGTATAGATGTAGTACCTGTATAGAAGATATCATCTATCGGAAATTCATCATTTGTATTTTCTTTCGGCGTTACTGCTGAAGTAGCTTTGTTATCCCAACCTTCCAACAAATCGATGAAAGGATTGACCTCGCCTTGATAAGGATATGGGTCACCGGGTTTTATAGTTTCATCATTAGATTGCCAATTGATTTGTGCGGCGCGATCTTTAGCATATTGCTTAGACAACAATCCTTGCATCGGCTCTTTTGGTTCAAAATATGGATCACCATAATAAAAATCTCGATCAGCGAAACTCATGTTCATTACTTGATATAACATATGCAGGTACTTTGTTGTGTTGTACGGCATCGATGTAAGATCCATATCTTCTATCATATTAAGTGCTTGAAGCATGACGGGACTTTGCACCCAAGAAGTAAGTTTATAAACATCTATACCTTTATAATTAGTCACTTCTGGTTCTTCTATATAAACTTGCCATTTGTCAAGATCTTCCATGGTTATAAGACCACCTTGTTCTTGTGTACCTCGTACTAACTCTTGCGCTATATCGCCTCTATAGAATCTATCGTAGGCTGCATAGATTGCTTCTTTTCTATTCTTACCAGAGGCTAATGCTTGTCGTTCAGTTTCTACTAATTTTTCTAAAGTTTTTAAGAGATCGTTTTGCACAAATATCTCTCCTGGATATGGTGCTTCTCTATCTTCCCCTGGATGAGTCAAGTATGTCTTTTTAGAATACGGCCACTCTTTTATTCTTTCCTTTTGTCTTTCTATACCATCTGCAGTTTGCGCTTCTATCGGATAACCAGATGCCATGTCCATAGCTGGGGCAAGTACTTCGGCAAGCGACATTGTACCCCATTCGGCTAACATAGTCATCAGCCCACCAGGGGTACCGGGCGTCACAGCTGCCAGTGGCCCATACTGTGGCGGAAAGTTCATGTCTTGATCTAGGAAGAACTCAGGTGTTGCTCCTGAAGGTGCGACACCAAGTGCATTGATGCCAATTACCTTCTTTGTATTAGGGTTATATATTAAAGCTTGTGTTTCTCCACCCCAGCTTAACACATCCCACATAGTCGCGGTAGCTGCGAGCATAGCGCAGGAAGCATCTATGGCATTGCCACCCTTGGAAAATATCATAGCACCTGCTGTAGCTCCCAATGGTTTGCCAGTGATAGCCATCCATTTTTTTGCATGTAAGACAGGTTTTTGAGTCTTCTGCCCGATTAAGACATTTCCTTCAAGGACAAATAGTGATATCAGTAATAATATTGACTTGTGCATATCTAACTTTTATAAGGTGTGATCAAGATACTTAAAAGTGAATCAATCTTATAAGACTTCACTATCTTGTCTGAACTTCGATCAATCTGACTATACCAACATTTGAATTATGAAAAAACGGTCGTTCTTAAAATCAGCAATTGGATCAGCAATAATCCCTTCTTTTTTCAACCGATTGGAAAAATGGAGTTTTCTATTAGAAGGTGAAGATCCATTGACAGTGGCTCAAAATGAAGAATATTGGGCTATTGTTCGAAGTGGTTATCGTCTTAAGCCTGACTATATCAATTTAGAAAATGGCTTCTACTGTATGGTGCCTCAGGAGATTCTTGAAAAATATATAGACCATGCTAGGTACGTCAACTATCAAGCTTCATACTATATGCGTACGGTGAGAGTAAAAAATAAAGAAAAGGCAGCTGGCAGACTTGCAGAGTTGATTGGAGCAGACAAAGATGAAGTTGTGATCACCAGAAATACTACCGAATCTCTTGATACTATTATTGGTGGGATACATTGGAAAGAAGGAGATGTGGCAGTCTATGCGCAGCAAGACTATGGTGCCATGCGTATCATGTTTGAGTTACA
>CAZRXJ010000169.1:0-5581 GCA_964604025.1 uncultured Saprospiraceae bacterium
ATGCCATTTTGCCTAAGTTGCCAATGGTCTAACGAATAAGCACTCTTCTCTTTTGTGCTAAGCATGATAGCTCCTTACCCTGCCTCGTGCTGATACTTTACTTCGCCTCCTACAATCGTATATAAGACTTTAGTATCGAGTATCTCATCGTCTGTGCAGTCGATCCAGTTCTCAGAAAGAATTGTTATGTCGGCATATTTTCCAATTTCTAGAGAACCTTTGTTATCTTCTTCTTTAGCTGCATACGCATTGGCCATGGTATAGCTATAGAGCGCTTCATCGCGGGTAAGACTATTTTCTGGATAGAATTCAAATCCTGTATCGACTCTCTTTCGAGTTACGGTTGCATAATACGATTCGATGGGATTCACATCTTCAACGGGAGCGTCAGTACCATTGGTGACAACGCCTCCACTATCAACAATCGCTCTCCATGGATAGGCTCCTTCCTTTGCTCGCTGTCTACCTAATCTTTTTTCTACAAATGGAGCATCAGATGTGCAATGTATACCTTGCATAGAGGCGATCACACCCAATCTGCCAAACCGTGGAATGTCTATCGGATCGATGTGCTGACTGTGTTCTATGCGCCATCTAAGATCCTTCTGATCTGTAGATTGGTAAGACTTCTCTATGATATCAAGCACTTCTCGGTTCGCGCGATCACCGATGGCATGTACACATAGTTGCATGTCATTAGCGAGTGCCATAGCGGCTATACTTTCAACATCACTCAGTTCTGTAGTGTTTTGACCTACGAAGTTCTCTTTATCGTTGTATGATTCAAGCAGCCATGCACCAAATGATCCCAGTGCACCATCCACTTCTGTTTTGATAGCCCTGCAGGTAAAGTATCCATCTCCAACATCTACCATCCGATATTGACCAGCTCGTCCTTCTAAGTCTCCTGCAAATTGTCTCAGCATAGACCACAGTCTGACCTCAAACTTTCCTTGCTCTGCCATCTCTTTATATCTGTCAATCTCTTGGAATCTCGCGCCTGCATCTTGAAAACTTGTAATACCATTTTCTAAGCATTCTACTTGTGCCAATGCGATGCCATCATACCATTCTTTAAGTTTTTGTTCGTCGCTTTGATCTTTGAGATAGTAATTATAGGCATTCCTAATGATCTCCTGAGCTCGCTCTTCAAATATGCCAATAGCATTGCCTTGCTGGTCTCTCACGATCTCTCCACCAACTGGGTTGCCAGTCTCAACGGTCACACCAGCTACATCCATAGCAAGTTGATTAGCGATCAGCCCATGTCCACTGGCATGGGTTAACATGACTGGATTGTCGGGTGCTATCTCGCTAAGATTGAAGTGCCTAGGGTAGCCGTGGATATGATCATCAGGAGTCTCGCTCCATTTTTCTTGATGCCAACCTCTTCCGATGATCCATTCTCCTTTCTCTGTATGTTTGACCCGTTCTGCTACCATGGCCACTATCTCATCCCATGACTTGCTCTTCAAGAAGTTAAGATTCATAAGACTTTGTCCTAGGCCGCTAAAGTGACCATGACCTTCGATCAATCCAGGTATCACAAACGCTCCAGCTGCATCTATCATCTCTGTTTGCTCTCCTTGGGTTTTGACAATATCATCATTAGTCCCTATCGCCTGAATCAATCCATCCTTTAGTGCAATAGCCTCGTGTACAGATCGATCACTGTCGACTGTATATACGGTTGCATTATGTATGATAAGATTTGGTGATTGTGATAAGTCTGGACCACAAGATTGTATGATGACGGCAGAGAAGATTAGGAAAAGATATTTCTTCATGATTATTTATTGTTGACTCTTTATAACGGAGAAGTGATTAATTACCTTAGCACAAATAATTCTAATGGCATTAAATATATCACAAGCCCTTGATCTACTAGAGGATAGTCACAAAAAGAATGTGTCTACAGCTTCGCCAAGGGATCTTTATGAGCCTCGTGACTATATAATGGGTCAATCTGGAAAGCGGATGAGATCAATATTTTGCCTGATGGGCTATGAGCTATATAAAAAAGACATAGCGTCAGCTTGCGATCTGGCTTATGCGATCGAATTATTTCACAATTTTACGTTGGTTCATGACGACATTATGGATGCGGCGACACTCCGTCGAGGTGTGCCCACTGTCCATCATACTTATGGCACTAATAAGGCTATACTGACAGGTGACGTGATGTTGATCGAAGTCTACGAACGCTTGTTACAGATAGATAGCCCGCTCAAGGCAAATATGCTTCAGATTATGACCCAGACAGCTCGAGAAGTCTGCGAGGGCCAAAGTATGGATATGACTTTTGAAGAAAGCGATCAAGTCTCTATATCTGATTATCTGAAGATGATAGAATTCAAGACAGCGGTTTTGTTGGGTGCATCTGTACAACTCGGTGCTATGTTGGGGGAGGCATCAGAAAAGGATCAACAGCATTTATACAAGTTTGCAGTTAATGTTGGTATTTGTTTTCAACTACAAGATGACTACCTGGATGTATTTGGTGACCCTGAGACATTTGGTAAGCGGGTAGGAGGTGATATCATCCAAGGTAAAAAGACATATCTGTACCTACGCGCTTTAGAGTTGATGGATGTAGATGATCGAGTGCATTTTGCAAAACTGTACAATGACCAGGAATTGAATCATAGTGACAAAATTAAGAGAGTAACCACGGTATTCAACGAACTATACTTGTCACATTATAACACGGAAACAAAGGAAGCATTTTTTAATCTTGCAAAATCTCATTTAGATTTTGTATCGATAGATCAAGGTGAAAAGGATCATTTGTTAGCGTTTACTCGTTCTTTGATGGATCGTACTTCTTGATTGATAATCATGGCGATTAGAAAAAAAATACTCTATGGGGTTCAAGCAACTGGCAATGGTCATCTAAGCCGGTGTCTGGAGTTCTATCCTGTACTGACACAATATGCAGATGTAGATGTGCTACTTAGTGGTATCCAAGGAGATTTAGAATTACCTTTTCCAGTTAGATATAGAAAGCATGGCTGGGGTTATATCTTTGGCAAGACAGGTGGGATCGATTATTGGGCCACTGCCAAATCTCTTAAGCCGATAAGAATTGTAAAAGACATATTTCAATTAGACTTATCGGAGTATGACCTGATCGTCAATGATTTTGAACCCATCACAGCTTATGCTCGCAAGTGGAGATATAAACACCTCGAATGCGTAGCACTTAGCCATCAAGCATCTTTCTTTAGCGAACGTATTCCAAGGCCTAAACAAAAAGGTTATTTGGCAGAATTTATATTTAAGTATTTTGCTCCGTCGACTAAGAAGATCGGACTTCACTTTCAAAATTATGATCGTGATGTCTATACTCCGGTCATCAGAAAGGAGATAAGAGAGGTGCCACAAGATTATCAACCCAATGAAGTATTGGTTTATCTGCCTGCTTATGCAGCAGGACCGCTTGGTGACAAGTTGAAACACCTGAGTGATTATAATTTTAGAATATTTTCTAAGCATACTTCCAAAGAATCTCACGAAGAGAATATCCACATATATCCAGTTGATAAGACCAACTGGATGCATATGTTAGCTTCTACTTCTTATGCTATCATGGGTGCGGGATTTCAAGGGGTCTCTGAGATGTTATATCTGAAAAAAAAGATTATGGCCATACCTATGTTGGCTCAATATGAACAAGAATGCAATGCCAAAGCGCTTAAGGATATGGGTGTTCAGATTGTTACTGCGATCGATGATAACTTTTCAAATACAGTATCAGACTGGTTAGCGAATGCGCAAGTAGTGGAAGTTAACTATCTCAATCATACAGAGCGACTAGTGAAGATGGCCTTGGAGATAACACAGTGATTGTTGTTCGTGATCATACCTGCTCACGTCTCCGCATTCTTGCCTCAACCACAGTTGTTGTTGGTATCACTGCTTACCACTCCGTCGATAGCAGCCTGTTAGTTGCTATAGGCACCTTGCCTCAATTACAACTTAAAACACAATTTTACAATTCCACCATTCTTTTTCAATTGACGACTTGTTTTTTTCATAGAACCTTATGGCTGGATCATTCCAATCCAGTACTTGCCATTTGACAAGGCTGTAGTGATTGTTCTTGCCTATCTCTATGAGTTGATCAAATAATTGTTGCCCCACACCAGACTTGCGATGTGCTTCTTTGACCACAAAATCTTCTAAATACAACATCTTTCCTTTCCAAGTGGAGAAGGTGTCATAATAGATACAGGTGCCGATGACCTGATCGTCAACCAGTGCCACGAGGCATTCAAACTGTCCTTCTTCAAAGGCTTTGTAATATCTTTCCAGTGTCATGGTCATCTCATGTCTTGCCTTCTCATATACGGCCAACTCCTCGACTAATGAGTAGACGCCCGCTATATGCTCTTGTGATGCAGTTGTAATTGTGATATTCATATCTATATAATCTATGTTGTTTGACCAAGTGCTTGCTTGATGATGTTGAGATTGTAATTAGTCCAATCATCCAAGTGGTACTTGGCTCCCATGTTTGATAATGTTTCTCGATGTTCAGTGCCCACACCGACGAATTCTATATTGAGATTACGTGCTGCTTGGAGATCCCATATGCCATCGCCAAAAGAAATAATGAGATCGTATTCCTTTTGTTGATTGATATCCTTGGCTTGAGCAATGGCCTGAAGGATGATCTCTTCTCTTTTATAATATCGGTTAGCACCGACAAGTAGATCATTATTGATATCCAGTTGAGCCAGTATTAACTTGGTAATTACTGGTTGTCTGAAAGATCCTGTCGCAAAGCACATATCATGATCATCACTCTGCTCGATGGATTGAATCACTGATTGGGCGTCGGTTATCTGTGTGCATTCTGCCATGTCTAAAATCTTCTGTGTCATCAACTTTTCAAAGTTATCGATCACAGCAGCGTCTATGTCTTTTCTAAATAGTCGCTCATAGTTGACCTTGAGTATATGACTATCTGTGTGATGCTCATAGGTATGCCATTCTTCATTTACATCACTGATACCTATAGCCTTCATCGTAGAGAGATAGGAAGACGTATGAATATGTTCGCTCTTCAGTAGGGTGCCATCTATATCAAATACTAGTAGTGTCTTGGCCATAATCAGACTAACAAACTAACTCTATGTACACCTGGTAAATACTTGCTGGCCATGATGTGCTTGATGGCGGTATAGCTTTTGGGGTCATTGACAAAATCAATCTCATTGAGATCTAGAATGACTACTGGAAAGGTTAAGATGTTTTTGAAATAGTCAAAATATGTGTCTTGAATCTGCTTAAGATATGATGGCTCAATCATCTTCTCATATGGTCTACCACGCAGATCGATGAACTTCTTAAGTATGCTCACGTCACGATGAAAATAAATCAACATGTCTGGCTTTGGAAAGGGAGCGTTGAGTACTGTCCACATCTTCTGAAAGAGACGATACTCTTCTTCTATAAGATTGTTCTTGGCGAATAAGACTGACTTTACAAAAGAGTAATCGGCAATTGTAAATTGTTGGAAGAGCCCTTGAGATAATAGCTGACGTTGTAACTGCTTATAGCGCTCTGTCATAAAGAA
>CAZRXJ010000170.1:0-5568 GCA_964604025.1 uncultured Saprospiraceae bacterium
ATTGATAGCAACATCAATGTTGTTATCACAAGACCTTTTGGCTCAAGAATCTGAGTATGTATTTGCGAAAGCAGAAGTAACTATAGATGGTGCATCGTCTTTGCATGATTGGAAGGTAGAGGCGTCGGAAGTAACAGGTTATCCAGAGCAAATAAACTTTATTCCTAATACTGAAGGAACGATTGCTAATTTTGGATTTGAAGTGAGTGTTGCTTCTATGGATGGGGGTCGCGGTTCTGCGATGAATAACAAGATATACAAGGCACTTAAATCAGATAAGCATCCTCTTATCTCTTATTTGCAGGATGGAGAAGCGATGTATGATGTTAATGGATATCTTAATTCGTCAGGGAATCTTGACATTGCTGGTGTCACCAAAGAGATTTCAATAGATGTTAGTACAGTCATCGCTAATGATGTGATTACATTCTCTGCAAGCTACCCCATGAAGTTAAGCGACTTTGATATTGAACCACCATCGGCTATGTTTGGTCAGATAGTCACTAAAGATGATATTGTGGTTAATTTTCAATTCGTATATAAGAAACAATGAGATACTTCTTTTTGATTATGATGGTAGTCACGATTTCTATGTGTACTACTGTTAAAACCATGGATGAACCGTCATCCAAGACAATGCCTGCTCCAGAAGAGATGCAACCTAAAGTATCTACACATGAACTACCTGGAACTGAGATAACTTTTAGTATGGCATACATACCCAAAGGAAGTTTTGAGATGGGTAGCCCGATGGACGAAGTAGGGCGTGGAGATGATGAAGGGCCACAGCATCTTGTCAATGTAGATGCATTTTGGATGGGAGTCCATGAAGTATCTTTTGAAGAGTATAATATCCTTAGAGAAAAAGAGCTAGATCTACCGTCAGATGATATGCCAGAATGGGATGCTGATGCTCGATCAAGACCCAGTCCTCCTTATGAGGATCCCACTTTTGGTATGGGTAAAGATGGATATCCAGCAGTGAGTATGACACAATTTGCAGCACTTCAATATTGCAAATGGTTAAGTGACAAAAGTGGCACATTTTATAGATTGCCCACTGAGGCAGAATGGGAATATGCATGTAAGGCCGGTACAAGTACGCCATACTATTTTGGTGATGACCAAGTTGCTTTAGCTGATCATGCTTGGTACTTTGACAATAGCATGGAAAAGTACCATGAAGTAGGCACTAAAAAACCAAATTCTTGGGGTCTTTATGATATGCTTGGCAATGTGTCAGAATGGACACTGGATCAGTATCATGTTGATGCTTATGCTACGATTAGTTCAACTATGTCTGGTGAGACTAATCCTTGGATCAAACCGACTCGTCTTCATCCACGCACCGTACGTGGCGGATCATGGGATGATAGAGTAGATAGCCAAAGATGTTCTTGTCGTATAGAGTCTAGTCGCAAATGGAAAGAACGTGATCCTCAAATCCCTAAAAGCTTCTGGTGGAATACGGATTCTCCGTTTGTAGGATTTAGAATTGTAAGTCCAGTGATTCAACCATCTGCAGAAGAGCAAGCTGCATTCTGGGAGTTGGTCTTAGGAGGGTGATATGATTCTTCGTTTTATAATTATATGTTTTCTAATCTCGCCGTCGCAAATAACCTTAAGCGCTCAACAATTAGAAAGATATGAGTCTTCTAATTATAAAATGGGAACCTCATGGAACATTATAATATACACCACCGATGAGCAATCTGCTCAAGATGCATTTCACTTGTGCTGGGATCGTGTTGATCAACTCAATCTCATATTTAGTGATTACGATGAGCATAGCGAGGCATCCAGACTTTCTAAGTCTTCTGGCTCTAATATATGGATGACTATCTCAGATGAGCTATGGGAAGTCCTTACTTTTTCTCATCGACTTTCTACGCTAACTAATGGAGCATTTGATGTGACTATTGGTCCACTCAGTAAGATATGGCGTAGAGCGATCAGACAGCAACAATATCCTAAGCAGAAATACCTAAAAGAAGCACAATCAAAAGTCGACTATAACTTTATAAAGTATGATTCTATCAATCGAAAGGTGATGCTCACTCAGAGTGGTATGAGTCTGGATTTTGGCAGTATAGCCAAAGGGTATGCTGTTGATCAGATATATGAATTGCTGGAAGAACAGGGTGTAGATCATAAACTAGTTGATGGGGGAGGTGATCTAAGGGCAAGTGAACATTTACCAAAAGAAACAAGATGGTTGGTACGATTGGGTAGTAGACAAGACTCTATCTTATTGTCAGATCAATCCATCGCAACTTCAGGAGATACCTTCAAACATCTAAAACAAGGTGAAAATAGGTATGCACATATCATAGATCCTCTTACTGCTCAAGGGGTAAAGAATATGCACCTGACCACAGTGATCGCCAACAGTTGTATGATGGCAGATGCTCTTGCTTCTGCGATAAGTGTAATGGGCAATGAAGTTGGAAGAGCATTAATCAAACATTATAACGATAGCTTTTTTTATATTACTCTTCCAAATGGTGTTTTACTAAGGGAAACCAGTACAAGCATTCCAGATTAAAATGAAATTTTTATATAGATAAAATATCAGATCATGTTAACATCAAGACGCGACTTTGTACGCAAATCAGGTTCTGCTGTCATAGCCACAACACTTGGATTTAATATCCTTACTGCACAGAATTATAAGCATAAGATCAATGTCGATACGCTCAAAGTAGGCCTTATCGGCTGTGGAGGTAGGGGATCAGGGGCGGCGCTTCAAGCTACTCTTGCAGATCCTAATGTCGTACTTAGTGCGATGGCGGATATATTTCGCGACAGCTTAGACAAGTCTCATAAAAACCTGTTATTAGAAAATCCTGATAAAATCCTTGTGGATGAAGAGCATAAGTTTGTTGGATTTGATGCTTACAAGCAAGTTTTAGCATCTGATGTTGATGTCGTTATATTAACTACCCCTCCAAGCTTTAGACCTGCTCATCTTGAAGCAGCGATTGCAGCTGGCAAACATGTATTCTGCGAAAAACCAGTCGCTGTTGATGCGCCTGGTATCAGAAGAGTGATAGCTTCAGCCCAAAAAGCAAAAGAAAAGGGATTGACACTTATGTCAGGATTTTGCTGGCGTCATGACACACCAAAAAGAGATACCTACGATAGAATATTAGGAGGAGCGATCGGAGAAGTGGGCAGTGTGTATAACACTTACAATACTGGTGCGCTGTGGTATAAGGATAGACAAGATGCGTGGTCTGACAACGAAACGATGATGCGTAACTGGTTATACTTTAATTGGTTGTCTGGTGATCATATTGCTGAACAAGCAGTACATAGTTTAGACTTGATGGCTTGGGCGTTTGGCGATCAACTACCCTTGAGTGTTAGTGGTACTGGTGGTCGACAAAGTAGAACGCAAGACAAATTTGGAAATGTGTTTGATCATTTTGCGCTCACATATGATTACGGCGATGGTAAGCTGGGTCATCACATCAGTAGACAACAGAAGGGATGTAGTCGAGCGTACGATATAAGTATGATGGGCAATAAAGGAAGGGCATATATCAATGTATTCAGTGATCATGATGTGGTGGGCAGTGAGACTTGGAAATGGGAAGGAGAGAAGTCCAATATGTATCAAAATGAACACAACACATTATTTGCAGGTATCAGAAGTGGTGACGTATTCAATGATGGACTACGCATGGCCAATAGTACAATGTTGGCTATCATGGGTCGTATGGCTGCTTACACGGGTCAGAAGTTGACTTGGGAAGAGGCTATGAATTCTAAAGAAGTATTAGGACCTACAATAGACCAATATAATTGGGATATGAAGTGGCCTTTGGCTGATGTAGCACAACCTGGTATAACGAAGTTTTCTTAATAACATGAAGAGACGCAAGTTTGTAAGTCATACAATGGCAGCATCAGCTGTAATGAGTCTTAATCCATGGTCTTGCATGTCTGCAGATGTTATATCACAAAGACCTCTATATAAGAAGAGCCTGAAGTGGGGCATGATTAAAGAAGACCTTTCTGTTATGGGAAAGTTCCAATTGATCAAAGATCTGGGTTTTCATGGCGTAGAATTAGATAGTCCCACAGACTTAGATATTGATGAAGTAATGTCTGCGATGAAAGCGACTGGGGTCGAAGTACCGGGACTTGTCAATTCTCTACATTGGAGCAAGCCATTATCCGATCCAGATCCAGCAATTAGAAAACAGTGTACTGACTCAATGATTGAGTCTTTAGCGTTATGCAAAGAGCTAGGCGGTACTACCGTTTTGTTAGTACCAGCTGTCGTAAAAGAGCATATCTCTTACGACGACGCATGGGAGCGAAGTACTGCTGAGATTAGAAAGATACTGCCAACTGCAGAAAGCACGGGTATCAAGATAGCTCTTGAAAATGTGTGGAATAACTTTTTATTAAGCCCACTTGAAGCAGTAAGATTTATAGATCAATTTGAATCAGACGCCATCGGATGGTACATGGATATCGGAAATATCATACGTTATGGTTGGCCTGAACAATGGATAAAAATCCTGGGCAGTCGTATAGTCAAAGTTGATATCAAGGACTATAGTACAAAGTTAGCTAATGAAGAAGGAGTCTGGGAAGGCTTCAAGTCAAAGCTTGGTGAAGGCAGTGTCAACTGGGCACGTGTCAACCAGGCATTGTCAGAAGTAGGGTATTCTGGATGGGGTTCAGCAGAAGTTTCTGGTGGAGATAAAATTAGACTGGAGGATATCGCAGAACGCATGGATATGCTTTATGCTAAGTGAAAAGGGCATTACAAGAACGAATAAAACGTACTGACAGAGACAAAACTCTATCCCTATCTATACTGACAGTAGCAATACAACTTCAAAAACGTTTTATTTGTACTCCATTGATAAAGACTTAATTATGATTCAGTTTAGATCTATCGCTGCATACTTTTTCCTAGCAATTGCATTATTAATAATACCCTCATGTGGGGGAGATGATGGACCTAACGGTTCAAGTGAAGATCAACTGCAAGCTTTCTTTACGGAAAATAATATAAATCCTGTGCGCACGGCTTCTGGTTTGTATTACGTCATAGACGAACCTGGTAGCCAAGAGAAACCGACACCGACTTCGACGGTAACTGTTATTTATAAAGGTTACTTTTTGGATGGTGATGAGTTTGATAGTTCAGGTGATGCACCGATTACTTTTTCCTTGCGCAATGTTATTCGCGGATGGCAAGAAGGAATACCATTATTTGGTAAAGGAGGATCGGGTTCATTATACATACCTGCTGAACAAGCGTACGGATCTAGAGGTAATAATAGCATACCTGGCAATACAGCTATTGCTTTTGATATAGAAGTGGTGGACTTTTAGTCAAACTTAGTCTCTTCTTTTTATTTTATGAGTGCATTGATGTATCTGATGAAGACGTCAGATCGATAGAACTTTAGCTTCCCATATGCATAATACTTGCGCTATAGGAAGAAAGTATTCTGACTTCTGCATAGTCTTTAGAAGCAGAGAATGAATACATCTTTTTCGCTTCTGCAAAATTCTTCACTAGTCGATATCAGAAGATCATCA
>CAZRXJ010000171.1:0-5567 GCA_964604025.1 uncultured Saprospiraceae bacterium
TCAGATACTAACAAGATCGACCAACTAAAACCTTAATTTTGAGATTCAGCTAAAGGTCAAAAATTATAATTGGTATCTCTTTCTAATTTAACGTCCTCTGGGTAGTAGGCTTTGAGCAATCTTTAATTCAAAGAATGCAAGTGATGTTACTATTATAATCTCTACAATCACATACAACCATCCCCATATAGTGATGTCTTGACTATGATGCAAGGCCAGACCAATCGACAAACCACAATACATCAAATTTAAAATAGCAATTACTTTCACCGATTTGCTCAATGATATATGAGTCTTGAGACAACAATAAAAATCATAAATTACAAAAAGAAGTGGTACAGTAGCAAGTATACATAACAAGTCTGATGGAAGTCCAAAAAATTGTTCGAACTTAGGCAACACGACACCTAAAAAGAAGACAGTAACTAGAGCGCCGATACCATCAATCAAGAATATGATTTTTGGATTAGCTTTTACTTTTTCTAATAAGATTCTAATCAAAATAAAGAGGTCTACACTTCTTTCACAATATTATAATCTGTCTTCTTCTGAGACAATGCTGAACACCATGATCAAGAAAGTCTAATTTCCTGCTTCCGCTATCCAATCTTCAATCTCCCTTATTAATGTCGGTAATGGCACTGATCCATTTCTTAATATGCGCTTGTGAAACTCCTTTATATCAAACTTCGCACCCAATGTCTGCTCAGCCTTCACTCTAAGGTCTTTGATAGTAATCTCGCCTATCTTGTAGCTCAGTGCTTGGCCTGGCCATCCAATATATCTATCTATCTCAGTATTGACCTCGTGGATTGATAAGGCAGTATTTCCAGCAAGGAAGTCTACCGCTTCTTGTCTTGACCATCCCTTATAATGCAATCCGACGTCTACAACCAATCTACAAGCGCGCCACATCTCATATGTATAACGCCCAAATCGATCATAAGGAGTAGCATACATACCCATCTCCTCACCCAGATACTCCGAATACAAACCCCATCCCTCTCCAAATGCACTGATATAAAATCTTGTTCGAAAATTAGGCAACCCCTTAAGCTCTGATGCCAACATGATCTGCAAGTGATGACCAGGAACGGCTTCATGCACTGTCAAGGCAGGTAGATTGTATAAAGATCGAGCTGGTAAGTTGTATGTATTGACCCAGTAGATACCTGCGCGATCTTGACTTCTACTTCCTCTCACATATCGACCTGCTGTATAAGTAGGTGCGATATCATCAGGCACTGGCTCCACTGTAAATGGTAACTTGTATAGATCAGAGAACAATCTTGGCAATTGCCCCTCTGCTTTCTTACTTAACCATGAGGCATAAGACAACAATTCTTGAGGTGTCTTTGCATAGAACTGTTCATCCGTCCTTAGAAATTGTATAAATTCTCCAAAGCTTCCTTCATATCCCACTTCCTTGATGATCTCCGCCATCTGAGCTCTGATTCTTGCCACTTCTTCTTTACCTTTCTGGTATACTTCCTCGGGCGTGATGCTCAGTGTTGTGAAGTAAGCTGTTCTATTTTCATAATATCTCTTACCATTAGGTATACTCGATATCCCTGGTACATCATATGCTGCGGGGTAATATTCTTCCGTTACAAACTTTAATAGATCTGCATACGCTGGCCACACGTGATCAGTTAGTGCTGTCATAACTGTTTTCTTAACAACAGGCCATCTATCTTCCGATATCGCAGATGGCCTCTTCTTAAGCATACTACACAGCACATGGGTCTCAGGATCTGGGTTAGCCCAAGGTGTTAATAATTTGATCACATTTCCTACTACGATTTTAGGTGCCATAACACCTGTCCGCATCCCCTCTTTCATAAGGCCCCGATGAGCATTGAGATATCCTTTGTAAGTGGGTAACCATTTGGCGTAAGCCATATAATCCGCCTCCGTCTTGAATGGCAATCGCTTGATAGGAGTGGATAGCGAATTGAAAAAACCACCCTCAGCATTGAATGGGATCAAGTACATCTTATGACTCAATTGATTGATCTCCCCACTTAACTTCAACGCCATCGTCTCCGCACTGACCAGATCTGGCTTTGACAGCCTACTCTTGTCTATGTCATTAAGCTTTGCAGCAAATGCCTCATAGTAGCTAAGTCGACCTTCGTAACCTGCAAGAGTACTATACTTCACTTTATCAGGATGCTTTCCTCTACTAAGTGAACCCGAAGTATTGAGCAATCGCTCATAAGCTGTTACTTCATCAAAAAGTTGATGTAAGACCTCTGACTTCTGCGTTCGCTCAGATTGTGCTGTGATTTGATCGCTCGAAAAGACGATGATTAAAAACAACGATATTAACTGTATGATCTTCATGCACTCGACGTATTGTGTTAGGATAATAAGTCAAGATAAGTGATTAAATAATCTTTTGTGTGTTCGGACTGCTATGACTGTACCATAATATTCTAATTTGTCAAAATTAGAAGTATGCCGTCATTTTCATAATGCAATTCTTAGCCTTGTATTTCTACACTTATATTTCCTTTTTTATATGATCAGCAGTGGTCTTTATGAATACTAATAATGGCGATATCAGTCGAAGATGTGTCTAATATATCATAAGATGACAGTTCTCAAGGATGATTCATTAAAAGCCATTTTTACTATTTATAACAAGCTGATGACTCCCCTCTTATAGTACATAGCAGAATCGTTCAAAACATTCATTATATTGGTTCAACATAACATTTGATTATTCATATACAAGTACATAAGATCCGTGGACTCATATACAATTAAACTTTTCTTGATCTATCTCTTTCTAGCCATCTATAACATAACAGCATCAGGTCAAGATGGATGGGTAGACTTATTCAATGGCGCAGACTTCTCTAACTTCGAACAGCTCAATGGCAATGCGACTTATAAAGTAGAGAATGGTGAGATGGTCGGCATCTCAAGACTCAACACACCCAATAGTTTCTTAGCCACCAAGAGCACCTATAGCGATTTTATCTTAGAGTTTGATGTGCTGGTAGAGAATGGACTAAACTCAGGTGTACAGTTCAGAAGTCTCAGCACACCCGACTATCGAGATGGCAAGGTACATGGCTATCAATGTGAGATAGAAACCAGTGCTCGACGATGGGCAGGTGGTATATATGATGAAGGTAGACGTGCTTGGCTCTACCCCCTTGCTCGCAATAAAAAAGGACAGTTTGCTTTCGTCCCAGGCCAATGGAATCACTATCGGATAGAGGCCATCGGCAGCGATATAAGAACTTGGATCAATGGCATCCAATGCACCAACTTAGTTGACGACATGACGCATGAAGGGTTTATAGCATTCCAAGTTCATAGTATCGGTGATAAGGCACTTGAAGGCAAAACAGTAAGATGGAAAAACGTAAAAATTAAAACAACTGATCTGGAAAATTCAAGAAAGTCAGTCGCCCATTACGCTCCTCAGATCAGTTATCTTAACAATACACTTACTAGAGCTGAACAACGCACAGGTTGGCACTTACTATGGGATGGATCTACTACTGAAGGATGGCGTGGAGCAAAGCTTACCACATTTCCCGAAAAGGGATGGACGATGAAAGATGGCATCCTTACTGTAGAATCCTCAGGAGGAGGAGAAGCTAGACATGGTGGAGATATCATCACCAAGGAAGTCTATAGCAACTATGAACTAAGCGTTGACTTTAAGATAACAGAAGGTGCTAACAGCGGCATCAAATACTTTGTGGATCCAGAACTCAACAAGGGACAGGGATCTGCAATCGGATTAGAATTTCAAATACTAGATGACTTTGCTCATCCTGACGCCAAGATGGGCAAAAATGGAAATAGAACTGTAGCATCACTTTATGATCTGATCAGAGCAGAAAACAGCGATAGCTCAAGAGGAAAAAACTTCAAGGGTGTTGGTAATTGGAATAATGCGCGCATACTTGTCAAAGGAGGAAAAGTAGAACATTGGCTCAACCATGTGAAGGTCGTATCATTTGACAGACACAGTCAAGTCTTCAAAGCGCTTGTTGAAAAAAGCAAATATGAAAAGTGGAATAAATTTGGAAGGTTGCCAAGTGGCCACATACTGCTACAAGATCATGGAGATGAAGTTAGTTTTAGAAATATAAAAATCCGTGAATTCTAAATAGAGCGCATTATGAAAAACAAGACAAGACGCACTTTTATAAAAAACACTGCGATAGCAAGTGCAGCCATAACGCTTCCCTACTCTGCTAAAAGTTATAATAGAATAATAGGTGCCAACGATCACATCAATATCGGAGTGGCAGGAATCAATAGTAGAGGTGGCGCACATATAAGTGCCGCAGCACTTTATAAAAAAAACGCTACTGTGATGGCGCTTTGTGATGTCGACAATAGACTATTTGCAAAAACTATCAAAAGATATGAAAGCCTCAATCGGCATGATGTAGACACATATATCGATATCAGAAAAATGCTTGAAAACAAAGATATCGATGCCATTACAATTGCAACACCAGACCATTGGCACGCACCGATGGCCATCATGGCCATGAATGCAGGCAAGCACGTTTTCCTAGAAAAACCCTTCTCTCATAATCCACAAGAAGGCGAATGGTTGATCTCCGTACAAAAGAAGACGGGCAAAGTATTGCAGATCGGCAACCAACAAAGGTCAGCGCCAACAAGCATCGAAGTCATCAATGATATCCACAACGGCCTGATCGGCCATGCCTACTATGCTAAGGCGTGGTATTCTAATAGTCGTGGATCTATAGGTGTGGGCAAAAAGTCAGCCGTACCAGAGTGGTTGGATTGGGATCTATGGCAAGGCCCAGCTCCAAGGGTCGATTATAAAGACAACTATGTGCATTACAATTGGCACTGGTTCTGGCATTGGGGCACTGGTGAGATCAACAACAATGGTCTTCATGAACTGGATATCGCCAGATGGGCACTGGCAGTAGATATACCCAGTAAGGTCAACTCTACAGGTGGAAGATATCACTTTAAGGATGATTGGCAATTTTATGATACTCAGTTGGCATCTTATGAATTCGGAGAGGGCAAGTCCATCAATTGGGAAGGACGAAGTTGCAGCAGATATCCAGAGTTCGAAGGTAAAGGAAGAGGTACGACGATCTATGGTACCGAAGGCTCTGTAATCTTAGATCGCAATGGCTATAAAGTATATGATAATAGCAACAATGTTATAAAAGAAGCCACCGAACAACAGAAGTCAGCCACTACAGATATACAAGGTATCGGTGGATTAGATGGATACCACTTTAAAAACTTCTTGGATGGTATCCAAAAGGGTACTGCAATTAGGTCTAATGCGACCGAAGCACACAAGAGTACACTGATGTGCCATCTGGGCAATATGGCTCAAGAACATGGAGGATCATTGGATATAGACGAGCAGACTGGACGTCCATATAGCAAAGCAGCCATGGAGCTATGGTCAAGAGATTATGAAGATGGATGGAAACCTGTAGTGTGATTTATAAACAACCATAAGTACTTCGGATGCGTCCTGCTTCAAAGGCCGTACAAAAAAGACTCACCTCAGCCCTTTTTTAGAAACCGCTATT
>CAZRXJ010000172.1:0-5553 GCA_964604025.1 uncultured Saprospiraceae bacterium
AAATATATCAAACATTCAACGAACTATATATCTAAACTTTATCGCATAAAATGATTGCAGAAAATTTTTCATACGCTGCGCCAAGCAGTATACAAGAAGCCATATCTATGCTCCACGAATATGGAGAAGATGCTAAAATCTTGGCAGGAGGACACAGTTTGATCCCAATGATGAAATTGAGATTTGCCGCTCCCACGCATCTGGTTGATATCAATAATATACCAGGTCTATCTTATATAAAAGAAGAAGAAGGATTGCTTAAGATTGGAGCCATGACCAGAGAAGTTGACGCCGAAGAATCTGAATTGATCAGATCTAAGTATCACATATTTGGCGATGCAACCAAACTGATAGCTGATCCTCAGGTACGCAACTTTGGTACTTTAGGTGGCAATCTGGCACATGGAGATGCAGCTAATGATCATCCAGCAGTTATGATGGCCCTAGGAGCAAGTGTTGTGATAACTAGTAACGAAGGTAGCAGAGAAGTATCCTTGGATGACTTCTTTCATGGTTTCTACACAACAGCTGTACAACATGGCGAGATACTAACGGAGATTAGAATCCCACAGGCCAATGGATCATTTGGTAGTGCATATCATAAGGCAGAGAGAAAGGTCGGAGATTATGCCACTGCAGGAGTAGCAGCTGTTGTTCAATTGGACAGCAACGGTGTGTGCAATAGAGTGGGCATTGGCTTAACCAATGTCTCTCCAACGCCTATGCGTGTATCAAGAGCTGAAGAGCTTCTTATGGGTAGCAATATGTCAGAAGCAGATATAGCTGAAGCAGCTAAGATGGCTTCTGAAGATTGCAGTCCTTCTGATGATCTAAGAGGGGATGCAGATTATAAAAGACATCTTGTTAAAGTGATTACAAAAAGAATGTTAAATAAGGCCTTGGGTCGAGCAAAATAAATTAGAGATGGCAATAAGTATAAATTTTAAAGTTAACGGAACAGAACATAGTGCGGAGGTAGAGCCAAGGACTCTATTAGTACACCTCATCAGGGAGAACCTTTCTATGACAGGTACACATATCGGATGTGACACATCTAGTTGCGGAGCATGTACGATACTGATAGATGGTAAGTCAGCCAAGTCATGTACGATCTTAGCTGTACAAGTCAATGGCAAAGAGATCACAACAGTAGAAGGTATCGCTACGGCAGAAGGGTTGCATCCTATACAAGAGGGATTTCATCTTAATCATGCCTTGCATTGTGGATTTTGCACACCAGGTATGATGATGCGGGCCATAGAGCTTTTAGAAAAAAATCCTAACCCCACTGAAGAAGAAATCAGATGGGGTATCGCTGGCAATCTATGTAGATGTACGGGTTATAATAACATTGTCAAAGCTGTACAATGGGCATCTGCCAAGATGCAAGGCAAAGAACTTCCTTCTACCGAACCCGAATTTGTTTAAAAATTTAATTAGAAAAAAGAAAGACACCACAAGATGATAAAATGTAAAACTTCGAAGGAGATCGGTGGAATGGGCCATTCTAAAAAGAGAAAAGAGGATGCCCGATTTATACAAGGCAAAGGTAACTATGTAGATGATGTAAAGTTACCGGGTATGTTATACATGGATATAGTGCGCAGTCCATATGCCTATGCAAAAATCAAAAATATAGATGCAACTAAAGCCTTGGAGATACCAGGCGTGATAGCAGTAGTCACTGGTAAAGACTTAGAACAATATAATCTGCATTGGATGCCTACCTTGATGTCCGATACGCAGATGGTACTTCCGACTGATACAGTGATGTATCAAGCGCAAGAAGTGGCAGCGGTCATAGCAACCGATAGATATATCGCACGCGATGGTAAGGAAGCAGTGATGGTTGATTATGAACCGATGGACCCTGTTATGGATCCGTACGAAGCCTTGAATGTCGATGCACCAGTACTTAGATCTGATAAAGATGGTAAGACCGATAATCATATCTGGAATTGGAAAGTTGGAGACAAAGAAAAAACAGATTCGATATTTGATAATGCTGATGTCGTCGTCAAGCAACAGATGCACATCCCTCGTATACATGTCGCTTCAATTGAAACATGTGGATGCGTTGCTGCATATGATAAAGTGGAGAATCATCTTACGATGTATATGACTACTCAAGCACCTCATGCGATACGTACTGTGATTGCCTTGGTCGCTGGCCATGTTGGATTGACTGAAGAAAAGATAAGGGTGATCTCGCCTGATATTGGTGGTGGATTTGGAGGCAAGGTGCCAGTGTATCCTGGATACGTTATTGCTATAGCAGTTTCATTTTTGACAGGTGCACCGATCAAGTGGATAGAGGATAGAAGTGAGAATCTTCAAGCAGATTCTTTCGCCAGAGATTATCACATCACAGCGGAGATGGCAGGCACTAACGATGGCAAGATACAGGCGACTCGATTTAAGGTACTTGCTGATCATGGCTATACTGATGCTTCCGCAAATCCGTCAAAGTTTCCAACTGGTATGTTTTCAATCGGTACCGGTAGTTATGACTACAACGCCGCTTATATGGAAGCGGATGCCGTCTATACCAACAAGCCACCTGGAGGAGTTGCTTATCGTTGTTCATTTAGGGTAACAGAAGCAGTACATGCGATAGAAAGAGTAACGGATATATATGCACGTAAGATTGGAAAAGATCCAGCACAATTGCGGATGGACAATTTTATAAAGAAGGAAGATTTTCCATGGGCATCACCTACGGGTTGGTCTTATGACAGTGGTGATTATCATGCGGGACTTCAGAAAGCGATGGACGCTGTTGGGTATCATGAAATTAGAAAAGAGCAGAAAGAGCTGAGGGCTCAAGGCAAATTTATGGGCATCGGTATTTCAACATTTACAGAAGTGGTAGGAGCAGGCCCTTCTAAGGATTTCGATATCCTCGGTATTAAGATGTTTGATAGTGCTGAGATCAGAGTACATCCTACGGGTAAGGCCATAGCACGATTCGGGACTAAGTCGCAAGGACAAGGGCATGAGACCACTTATGCGCAGATCGTTGCTGAAGAACTGGGTATACCGATGGAGCATATACAGATCGAAGAAGGAGATACCGATACTGCACCTTATGGACTAGGGACATATGCCAGTCGAAGTACTCCTACCGCCGGTGCTGCAGCGGCTCTGGCTGCACGTAAACTAAGAGATAAGGCAAAGAAGATAGCGGCCTACTTGATGGAAGTAAGCGAAGAGGATCTTGAATGGGAACCTGGAAAGTTCTTTGAAAAAGGAGCGCCTGAAAAATCCAAGACAATTCAAGAACTGGTCTTTGCATCATACACTAATCATCCTCCAGGCATGGAAGCTGGATTTGAAGCGGTACATTATTATGATCCGCCTAACTTGACATTTCCGTCAGGAGCATACATCTGCGTTGTAGATGTAGATCCAGAGACTTGTGATATCAAGGTAAGACGGTTCGTTGCTATAGATGATTGTGGTAATATCATCAATCCTATGATCGTCCAAGGACAAGTACATGGTGGCTTGACACAAGGTATTGCGCCAGCTATGTATGAAGAATTAATCTATGACAAAGCAGGTAATATACTAAATGGGACATTCATGGATTATCTAGTTCCGACAGCTGTAGAGTCTCCGAGTTGGGAGACAGGACATACGATTACACCAGCTCCGCATCACCCAATAGGAGCAAAAGGAGTAGGAGAGTCACCTACGGTTGGTGCGCCACCGGCGATAGTCAATGCAATTGTCGATGCTGTATCTCATCTGGGTATCAAGCACCTTGAGATACCAGTGACACCTTTCAAATTATATAAAGAACTGAAAGCAGTGGGATACTTTGATGAAGCCACTTAGTTAGAAGTTATTAATTATAAAAACCTATAGATCATGCGATTAGAGAATATTCGCATGATCTTTTTTACTTTTAAATAATAGTATGAACACTAAAATAGAAAAGATCTTTTCAATTAATCAACCGATCGATATAGTATGGAAGAGCCTTTCTAATCCAGAAGATATCGTCACTTGTGTACCTGGTGCATCAATCACAGAAAAGCTAAGTGATACAAGTTATAAAGGAGCAGTCGTTACAAAGTTTGGGCCCATCAAGGCAGCTTATGCTGGCGATATCGATATCACTGAGATGGATAATGACAATTATAAAATGGTCCTCAAAGGTAGAGGGTTGGACAGCAAAGGAAAAGGTAGTGCTGATATGATTATGAACGGAGATTTGAGCGAATCAGATGGCCAAACACATGTAAAGTTTAGCATGGATATAACAATCGTAGGCATGTTGGCACAGTTCGGATCACGATTGATCAATGATGTAAGTGATCAGTTGTTGAATCAATTCGTTGAGAACTTTCAAAATAAACTGGAATCAGAAGGACCAACGACAATAGCGACTACTTCAACAGCAACGGCATCGACAACCAGTGAATCTACAGACACTGCCGATAAAGTTAGAGATGCGGTAGAGTCTGCTGCTACAAGCCAAGCAAAGTCAACTCCACAACCTAAGGCAGCACCAGTTGACAATTCTTTGGATGCCACAAGTTTATTTGGTACTGTAATTAAAAGCATATTTGGAGGAATCGGAGACTTTCTAAAGTCACTTGTAGGAGGCAAAAAGTAGATGGATGAATAACAGTCCACATCAACTTATAAAGAAGATAGATCAACAAGGATATGTCATAGGCGAAGAGCTTGCGACTGTCTTATATCTGATGATGTCTTTAGAGAAGCCTCTGTTATTAGAAGGTAACCCTGGTGTCGGCAAAACGCAGATAGCATATGTGCTTTCTAAATATCTTGGTTATGATCTGATCCGACTTCAATGTTATGAAGGACTCGATGTGAACAACGCCATCTATGAATGGAACTATCAAAAACAACTGTTGTCTATCAAGATATTTGAAGAAAGCCAGAAGTCTTCTGCCGAGAAAGAAGCTCATATCTTTAATCAAGACTACTTGCTCAGGCGTCCATTGTTGGAAGCTATAGATTCTGATCGACCTAAAGTACTCTTGATTGATGAAGTAGATAGATCTGATGAAGAATTTGAAGCATACCTTCTAGAAATATTATCGGATTTCCAAATTTCAATTCCAGAATTGGGTACTATAAAAGCCAAGCATCGACCTGTTGTTGTGTTGACTTCTAATCGTACAAGAGAGTTAAGTGATGCACTGAAGAGAAGATGTCTATACCATTGGGTAGATTATCCTTCATTAGAAGATGAAAAAAAGATATTGCAAAAGCATATCCCCCATATTGAAGAGAGACTTTCTAATCAAGTTGTGGAATATGTTCAGAAAATCAGAAACTTAAAATTAGATAAGACGCCCGGAATAGCTGAGACCATTGATTGGGCCAATGGAGTACTACTTATGAAGCAAGAAAAAAATCCTTATTCTAAAAGCTTATCTTGTCTGTTAAAGTCAGATGATGACATAAGACTTGTAAAACAAAATATATTTAGCACATAAAAACTTAATCTATGTCTTTAAATGAATATAAAGAACTAAAAGAAGAAAGACTAGCAGATGGCGAAAAAGCTCATGC
>CAZRXJ010000173.1:0-5549 GCA_964604025.1 uncultured Saprospiraceae bacterium
TTTCTAAATTATGATACTCTTCTTCTTGGTGACGTAGCTTTTGATCTAAATTGTCAATTCTGCTCTGATAGTCAAGTCGTAAATCTGTTTCTCTTTTTAACTCTCGTTTGAGACGATTCCTCATTGTAAGAGTATAAATTATAGATACAGAAAATACGAGTACTGCTATGCTTAATGTTATTATTGTCAGAATGTCCATAACATTATTTAGTGCACCACAAAAAGGTTCAACGAATACAGATTGGAGATGTTTTTGTGTGCTCAAGACAGTCCTTTTTTCTCCTTACTTATCATACACTTCCAATTTATCTCCTCCCTGAGAAAAACACACCCTAATATTATTAATAAATAATATCAATTATATTAATACTCTCAGATTGGGAATGTTGTTAAAAAAACAACAACTTATTATTTTTTTAAATATGTGGGGAATAGTGGCGAAAAGTGGAGGATTGTGGGTTGCTTTGGATTGGAGATGTACAACAAAAAGGAGTTCATTTCAGTGTACTCACTACACAAGTTGCTTATATTATAAAATACTTATGTTCAAATATTAGAATATTATGAAAAACGAAAAGAAGAAACGGCACGGAAATTGCAAGGACTTTCTTGATTGGGAGACAGCCAAAGAGTTAATGCGGGAAGAGATGTTAGGCTCCCGCAGAGAATATCATATCTACCTCAAACTATATGAGCCACCACTTCCACATTCACCATGGCAACATTACCCACAGTGGAAATCATGGAATGATTATTTAGGAGTCGATACACAATTCCCATCCAAGCAGTATTTCAAATCATACAAAGATTGTTGGGCATTCGCCAGATCATGTCCAGCTCGAACTCAAAACGAATGGACTAAACTATATAGAGACGGGCAGATACCAAGAATTTATCCCGCTAGACCTGACTGTTACTATCGTGGACAATTTTCAGGTTGGCGTAGCTTTTTGGCTGTGTCCCTAAAACCCCAGGATGCAATCCAACAAGCCCAATTGGAGATGTCACCACATTCCCAATCGGACACATATTATATAGGATATGACCGAGCATCTGGATTTTACATGATGGCATGGTCGAAAGATATGCTGGCATCTTGTTCTAGCATCATGGCATGGGATGTAGACAACCGAACATTACTATCAGAGATTCAGAATAGGCACTGTCAGCATCAAGGTGGTGGTGAATATCTGATTGGGAATGTTCATGAATTCCTATTTGAAATGAATACTACGTTTATCCCCACTCCCACCCAAAGATAATAGCACACTTCCAATCAGATGTCAAAATAAGTATTTTTTATGCCAACATACCAACGTATCATGTATAATATACTATAATACAAGCATTTGCTACCGTTCATCGGTTTCCGAAGATTATTTAATAGGGACAAGTTCGTTCTTTATATATTATGTTAAATCAAATTTCCAAAGTTTGACATCTCCAATCGGATATGTTATACTAATACATTTTGATTGGAGATGTCTTATCAAAGTTTCTTATACAATGAGTTCCTAATATACAGGTCATGAAATGTTTTTATTAGACATCGGATTGGAGATGTGATATACTACCAAGGTGGGGTCGGGGGATAACTAAACAACTTAAGTGAATGCTAATATAGACCGAACGATACCGAACAATGGCGAATGATACCGAACAGACCGAACGCAGTCGAACGATAGTGAACACTCCGAACATGGTCGAACAGACCGAACGACTCCGAATGGAATCGAACAGGAACGAATACACGAACACGCACGAACATCTCCAATCGGATGATTAGAACGAACTATCCAATTGGAGATGTTTAGATCGGGCTAATTGTCCGATTGGAGATGTTCTATTCTTTCCAGGAAGACTGGTTCAGAGCCGCTGTTTTCAGCTTACGAGTAAGGGTACGGGCCAGTCTTTGTGCTCGTTTAGTGCCTACCTTATTATCAGAATATACTTCCAATGAATCCTCAATCAGAAGCATTTCTTCGAGTGTTAGTATTATTTCTACATCTTTCATGCTGGCATCTCCTATTAGTATGTTAGCATAGTATAATATTATCTTATGATAATATAAGTTTATTTCCGATTGGAAATGTTATAATATAATAATATAAGCATATTAGTATATAAGCAAATACTGTTGGCACGGAACTTGCATATAAAAAGTTGGCATGATTCTTGCAGGCATGCAAAATTCGTGCCAAGATTTCTGGCATAGATCTTGCAAGGCAAGAAGCGTGCCAACTAAAGGCATCGCCCACTCGTAGTGTATGGTCCGCCCTTAGCTTCGCCCGTGCTTTGTTTCAATATGGTATCCATTATACAGGAATCCATGATTATGTCAATACCGTTTATCGTTCTTTTAGTACCGTTGGTCGGTGAGGATTGGAGATGTATATTATACATGATTCTTATGTATATTAGTCGATACTTATAGAGTAGCGCAGGTTCTCAGGGTCTTAAGAGTTTCACGCTGTTATCTTTGCGAGGTATCTACGTTTGTTGTTTTTGTTTTTGAGTATGAGTTCATTATACAGGAAAGATTGGGATTGTAAAGCATTAACCGACGAGCGGTCGAATTTAATTAATTTGCTACCGTTGGTCGGTGAGTAGTAGACATCTCCAATCTATATGTTATTATATGTACATCTTAAACGCAACGGAGCAACAAAAATGCTAGTGACTATCGATAACAAACTTTTCGAGGCTTCTGAGGCTAATTTAGAAGATGCCATCAGCATCAAAGAGTTCCTGGTTAACAAGAATCTTCTTAGCACCAGTGAAAGTATCTGGGTAGCAGATACTGGTCTTAATATCACTGTCTATGATATGAATGATTTTCAATTGTTAGAGATTAAGGTCGAGGCATTATCAGCCGACGAATGGTAGTTTACTTATCTGATAGGGTGTGTATAATACACCCTATCAGATCAACAACGCAACGGAGCAAAGCACATGAGATATCATTATGAAGATTGGCTTGAGGATGATGGGCAGTTTAGCCGCTATGCCACAGGCCCAGAGGATAGTGTCTGGGTATGTAATGAGTGTGATCATGAAGAGCTTGAGTGTGAGTGTGAAGATGAGGACGGCAATCCTATAGAAAGATATTAAAATAAAAGCTTGACATATTTGATAGGGTGTGTATAATACATCCTATCAAGTCAACAACGCAATGGAGCAAAGCAGATGGAAAAAGTAGAAGTTTACGACGAAGGTTTTGAGAGAGGTTATCGTGTGGCTTCATGGGTGGATCTTCCAGAAGCAGGAGCAGAGATACCAAAACATCTCGATTGGATTGGTCTGGATCGAGTAGAGAGTGTATCAGACGCAGAGGAATATTTCCTGAGTCTATGTTCTGAGTCTGAGTCTAATGACCGTCAGTATTCACCTTTCGAGTTTACTGCTAAAGACCTTAATGATCTTGAAGAAACTGCATCATTTGAGGTCTGGGAAGCTTACGATGAAGGTATACATGAAGGCTTCAAGAAATCATGGGAAGAGCGTAGCAAAGACTATTACGATGAGGAGGATTTTGAGGAAGACTAAAATAAAAGCTTGACATCTCCGATAGGGAGTGTATAATACTCCCTATCATATCAACAAACACAGGAAAAACCAAATGGCTAAATTGATTGAGACCTACGACGTTTGCACTGATTGCCTTGAAGTGATTGTCAATGGTGACTATAGCGGTCTGGATTATTATCTCAGCCCTGAAGAGGCAGAAGCTAAGGCTAATGAGATAAATGAAGGCATTGCTACTCTGCAAGCCGATGGCGGATACTTGGTTGACGCTGGTGAGGAACCAGATGAATTTTCTACTCGGTCTTGTGATTGTTGCGAAGAGTACAAAGCTGGGACACGACATGAGGTAAGTCTTATTAAATAAAAGCTTGACTTATCTGATAGGGAGTGTATAATACTCCCTATCATCCGGCACAAAACAACAAAAACAAATGGCCTGAGTTCCGACGACAAAGTAGGATGGTTGCCGCAATGGATACATGGGGAGGAGTGCTTGGCACAATCCTTGCAAGCCGCCCGCCCTCCGAGGGTCTTAAGAGTTTCAGCCAGTTAGTTTGGGCAGGTTTTAGCGTTGAGCATGAGTACATTATACACGAGCTGTCCTGGTATGCAAGCACTAACCGACGAGTGGTCATTGCTACCGTTTGTCGGTTAGTTCTGTACATCTCCAATCTACATGGTATTATAGACACATATTCAACAAGCAACGGAGAAACAAAACATGTATATCAAAGAGACCTTTGTTAACGAGACCGACGGTTACATCTTTGGCAATTCTGCATGGTATGAAGCACATCATGACAATCTAGGGGATTTATATCGTTTTCTCAAGTCTGAGTATGGCAATGCCAAGAACATGTACATCGATGGTCCAGATGGTGATGCTATCAAGATTGGATGGGTATTCACTGGTGCTGCCAGATATGAAGATACCAACGAACCATACACACGATGTGTATGGGTAGAAGTATCTGCTACTGAGCCAAGGGAAGAGATAGTTAACATTAATAGTCCCTGGAAATAAAAGCTTGACAAAAAGAGATTATATGTTACTATATAATCTCTTTCAAACAAACATACAGGAATAAACAAATGAGCAAATCAGACAGCAAAGTTTACGTTAAAATGGTTGATCCTTTCATGAGTGGATGGGGACCTGCTACCGGCAAGCGCAACGTAGTTATCTGTGTCTGTGATAGTCAGGAAGAGGCTAGCCTTGTTCTTGACAATGTAAAAAACCGTGGCGACATGAAGTATATCAATGTTTTCTACAAAAAGCCATACTACAACCCCAATCGATATTATGTCCAGTTTAAGACCAAAGAGGACATGCCAGTATGGTATGAAAAAGATTCTTTTAAACACTTTCAGGATTAAAAAAATAGGTTGACATTCCCAATAGGCTATGGTAACATAGCCTTACTTTAAACAAACAGAGAGACAGCAAAATGGATCATGTATATTTAGTAGAACATTTTCACATTGATCTGGACTATGACACAGGCGAGATATTCAGAAGTCTTGATGATGCAAAAGCTTATATCTTCTCTACTATGGAAGAGAAGATTAAAGAGTATAACGAATCTGGCGATAATGTAAAGATTGAAGTTTTACATGATGGTGATTATGTTAGCATTGTTACAGAACATGGTGATGTTCTTGAGTCAATGAATATCGTTCAAAAAGAATTAAAATAATAGGTTGACATTCCCAATAGGCTATGGTAACATAGCCTTACTTTAAACAAACAGAGAGAGACAAAAACATGGAAGTAAATCAAGGCATTGCAGAATCCCTAGAAGTCGAGCTTCACAATGGTTTTAATGCTAAGCTTGTTGAAGTGATTAAGCCCGCATATTTCACTCGCTACAAGGCTGTCGTGGACTATATCAGATATGTCTTAGATCAAGATCCTAGAGAGTATCGTTGGAGGATCAATCAAGAAAACCGTTGGATTAGCTAAACATTAAATTGGAGATGTCCTGGAAGACATCTCCAACCCTACACTCAAGGAGCATCTAATG
>CAZRXJ010000174.1:0-5510 GCA_964604025.1 uncultured Saprospiraceae bacterium
ATGGGATCTTGAGAAATGTATCAACTATGCAATCAATAATAGTGTAGATATAAAGCAAGCCAATCTCTCGATAGAAGATGCTGATGTTATCACCTTGCTCAATGAAAAACAACGACTGCCTTCGTTGAATGGTAGTGCAAGCTTACAGTCTAGCTTTGGTAGATCTATCGATGCAGCAACCAATGAGTTTACCACGCAGAATACCTTCAACAATTCATATGGTCTTAATGGTGGTATCACGATATACAATGGAGGTAGGCTAAAGAATAGTATCAAGCAAGGTAAGATCGAAGCTGATGCGTTAACCCAAGACAAAGGATCGATGGTTGCTACGGTAACACTCAACGTCGTTACTGCATACTTTGAAGCACTCTTTGCACGAGATAACTTTGGAAATGTCGAGATACAGCTTAAGAGTATCAACGATCAGATCGTACAAATGAACAAGTTAGTTGCTGCTGGGAGTCGAGCAAAATTTGAAATATATGATCTCGAAGCTCAACAAGCCACTTCTGAACAACAATTGACGATTGCTCAGAATAGGATCGACCTTGCTATGTTGAGTCTTAAGGGAGTCATGAATCTTGATCCTAATACTGACATCACATTGGCTACACCACCTACAGATCAGGCAATATATACGGATCTTGATAACATGGGTATAGAAGAGGTATATGTCAGAGTAGCTGATACACGACCTGAATTAAGAGCACTTGACTTACGTATAAAAAGTGGAGAAGTAGGCATCGATATCGCTGAGTCAGCATTCTACCCTAATATCGGAGCAGGATTCAACATAGGAAGTAATTACTCTAATCGATTCTTGAGACCTACTGGATTTGGTAATGTATTAAACGAGTCGGATGTCTTTATAAATGGAGTCCCATCTGTCCTGGGTGTTAACCAACCGATCATAACTGGACAAGAAAGAACTCCATACTTCACACAACTGGATCAGCTATTATCTTATGGCGTAGGCCTACAAGTGAGTGTTCCAATATTCAATAATTATCAAGCCAAGGGTAATAAAGAGCGAGCCATAATCAATCTTGAAAACCTAAAAATCAATAAGGAAAGATATATCATCGACTTACGTAATCTTTTAGGACAATTCTTAACAGATGCTAAGGCGGCAAAACGTAACTTAGAGGCTTCTAACAAAGTGCTTACCGCAAGACAAATAGCTTTTGATAATGCTCAAAAAAGGTTTGATCTTGGCGCTATAAATTCATTTGATTATATAAGCATACAGGACCAGCTGAATACCGCAAGAACAGATCAGATAATCGCTAAATACGATTATATGTTAAAGATAAAAGTCCTTGACTTCTACCAAGGATACCCTGTGACATTAAAATAAGACACATAAAGAAAGGCTAACACTAATGGCAAAAAAGAAAAAAAGAAGAAAGTGGTTGATTATTGGTCTTGTAGTGATACTAGGACTTATCGCTGCGGCTATGTATTTTAAGAATGCTTCTGCACCCAAAGGTATAGAAGTAGAAGTAGCTAAGACCGAGACCAGGTCAATAAAAGAAAGCGTATCCGCATCAGGCCGTATATATCCTGAAGTAGAAGTTGTGATTAGTTCTGATGTATCGGGTGAGATTGTTAATCTATATGTAGAAGAAGGTGATTCTGTGGTTGCAGGTCAATTATTGCTTAAGATTGATCCAGAGGCATATTTGTCTTCTGTAGAACGAGGTGAAGCGGATCTCAACAATGCAAAAGCTCAAATGGCCATGTCAAGAGCTCAAATAGAGACCAGTAAAGCACAGCGAGAAGAGTTGACTACTTCTCTTGTCCAAGCAGAACGCAATCATAAACGTAACGTAGAATTATTCAAGCAAGAAGTAATCTCTCAAGTTGAGTTCGATCAGACATTGGCGGAAGTAGAATCAGTTAATGCCAGAATGAGATCTGCAGAAGCCAGCATAAGATCCGCGGAAGAAAGCGCGCTTGGTTCATCCTATTCTGTCAAGAGTGCGCAGGCGGTTTTAAAAGAGCTTCGAACCAACTTAGGAAGGACTGCCATCAAAGCACCTAATAGTGGTATCATAACAAGTCTGTCTGTAGAAAAAGGTGAGAGAGTAGTTGGTACGGCGCAGATGGCAGGTACAGAGATCATGAGAATATCTAATCTCAGCACCATGGAAGTCCAGGTAGAAGTAAGTGAAAATGATATACTTAAAGTATCACATAGTGATGTCGCAGAGATAGAGGTAGATGCCTATCTAGATAGAACATTTACAGGAGTAGTAACTGAGATAGCTAATAGTGCATCAAATGTAGCAGGTACAACAAGCGCTACCGCTTCACTCAATACTGATCAAGTGACCAACTTTATAGTAAAAATCAGAATAGATCCATCTTCGTATCAAGATATAGGAGCAGAGGGAAAAAGCTATGCGTTTCGACCTGGCATGTCTGCATCTGTAGACATCATCACAGAGACTAAGGATGATATACTTGTGATCCCGATACAATCAGTGGCTGTAAGGGTACTCGACAAAGATGCTGAGGATAAAGAATATGAAGAAGTGGTTTTCTTATATGAAGCTGATACTGCACGCATGGTCGCTGTGTCAACAGGTATCCAAGACGATGAGTATATCCATATAACTGAAGGAATAGAAAAAGGCATAGAGGTAATCAGCGGACCTTATTCAGCTCTTTCCAAAGAACTTGATAATGGTACAGAGTTGAGGAAAAAAGATGGGGATGACAATTCAGACGGGGATACAAAATCCTAATCGTTCACTTATCATATTCGTTAGGAGTCCTAAGCTTGGCAAAGTCAAAACAAGGCTCGCGAAAGAAGTTGGAGATGAAAAAGCGCTCGCTATCTATATTCAACTCCTAGCTCACACACGGAAGGTTGCGCAAAGTATTGATGCCATAAGACATTTGTTCTATAGTGATGAAATTATAGATGATGATTGGTCAAGAACGTACTTCGAAAAGTCATTACAGATTGATGGTGACCTTGGTGATAAGATGCAACATGCGATGAGCAAGGCACTTGAGACCAGTGATAAAACTATAATTATCGGTAGTGATTGTCCGCATTTAGAAAGTGATATTATAGAATCAGCTTTTGCAGCACTAGACAAAAGTGATGTTGTCGTAGGGCCAACATTTGACGGAGGTTATTATCTTATAGGTATAAAAAAGATGCACACTGAGCTTTTTCAAAACATGACTTGGAGTGTTGAAAGTGTATACGACGAGACGATTGATAGAATAAAAAAGATAGGCTTGACATACGTTGCTCTAACTAAGCTGTCTGACATAGATTATAAAGAAGATTGGGATAAATACGGATTTGATAGTTAAGAAAAACGTCATCTTTTCTTTGCAAAAAAGTCAGTTAACAGTTGGGCACATGCAGGAGCCATAATGCCAAATTCTAATTTTGACTTAGGATGAAGTAACTCTTTTCCATATCTCATAAAACCAGCCTTACTATCCTCTGCTCCATATACGATCCGATCTAACTGAGCCCATGCCAATGCTCCTGCACACATGACACAAGGTTCCAGTGTCACATAAAGCGTACATTCTTTAAGATACTTGGTGCCGAGATATGACATAGCAGAAGTAATGGCTATGATCTCTGCATGAGCAGTCGCATCTTGTAAGGTCTCCACCTGATTGTGGCCGCGCGCTATGATCCTTTGGTTAGCAACGATAACAGCACCAACAGGTATCTCATCTGACGATTGTGCAAGCAAGGCTTCTTTATATGCCTGCTGCATAAAATATTCGTCGCTGTATAATTCTATTTCCATAAAATCTGAGTTCGATAGTAAGACAATTTATTTTCTTATACGTACTTTTGTGCATGGAAAAAGTCGGCAATCGTACCCCACAGATTACAGAAGCACTGACATTTGATGATGTCCTCTTAGTGCCTTCCTATTCTCAAGTATTACCTCGAGATGTATCCATAAAGTCACAATTGACACGAGATATATCTATCAATGTACCCATCATATCAGCAGCTATGGATACTGTGACTGAGTATGCCCTAGCAATTGCAATGGCACGAGAAGGTGGCATCGGTATCATCCACAAAAATATGACCGTAGAGGCCCAGGCAGAACAAGTGCGTAAAGTGAAGAGATCTGAGAGCGGGATGATCGTAGATCCAGTGACACTTACGCCTGAAGCTACTTTGGCAGATGCCTTAGATATGATGAAGACATATAGCATCGGAGGTATACCAGTCATCAACAAACAAAAAAAGTTAGTCGGTATACTGACTAATAGGGATTTGAGATTTGAAGTTCAGCTTGATCGATTAGTGAAAGATGTAATGACAAAAGAGAATCTAATCACAGCGCCAGAAGGAACCACATTAGAGCAAGCCCAAGAGATATTACAGCGATATAAGATTGAGAAACTGCCAGTTGTAGATGATAACAACATTCTTATGGGATTGATCACCTACAAGGACATACTCAAAGTTGAAAGCTATCCCAATGCCAGCAAAGACAGTAGGGGCAGACTTTTAGTTGGAGCAGCACTGGGAGTAAGTTCGGATACTTTCGAACGGATAGATGCTCTTACTGAAGTAGGTGTCGATGTGGTGATTGTAGATACGGCTCACGGGCATTCTCAAGGAGTGCTTGACATGGTCAAGAAGATTAAAACTAAGTATGCTGATCTACAAGTCATCGGTGGTAACATCGCCACAGGTGCCGCCGCCCAAGCACTTATAGATCATGGTGCTGATGGACTAAAAGTAGGTGTTGGGCCTGGAAGTATCTGCACAACTAGAATCGTCGCAGGTGTAGGAGTACCTCAGTTAACAGCAATCATGAATGCTGCAAGTGTAGCCTTAAAAGCAGGAGTACCTATTATAGGTGACGGTGGTATAAGATATACGGGTGACATATCCAAAGCACTTGCCGCAGGGGCCAGTACCATTATGGCTGGTTCACTATTCGCTGGTACTGAAGAAGCACCTGGAGAAACGGTAATCTATGAAGGAAGAAAATTCAAAGTCTATAGAGGTATGGGATCCCTTGGAGCGATGCAAAAAGGATCTAAAGATCGCTACTTTCAAGATGCCGAAGATGATGTCAAGAAGTTAGTCCCAGAAGGTATAGAAGGAAGAGTACCATATAAAGGAACTGTATCAGAAGTAATGGTTCAGTATACAGGAGGATTAAAGGCCAGTATGGGTTATTGTGGTGCAGGAGATATCCCGTCATTGCAAGGTTCAGATATGGTCAAGATCACAAGTTCGGGTGTGCTGGAAAGTCATCCCCATAACATCACGATTACGAAAGAATCACCTAATTATTCGAGAAGATCATAGATGTCCTTAGGAAGGATATTAGAAAGTGAAGATGTAGTCTCGCTTGCGCAAATACTACTTGGTGCTACCTTATCATCACAATATGATGGTATCCTAACCTCAGGTATTATAACTGAAACAGAGGCTTACAAAGCTCCTGAAGATAAGGGTTCACATGCCTATGGAAATAAGAGAACCAATCGCA
>CAZRXJ010000175.1:0-5509 GCA_964604025.1 uncultured Saprospiraceae bacterium
GTCTGAAGATAACGCCTTGCATATAAATTATAAAGCGACTACAGACAAAGAAACACATGTTAACTTGACTAATCATAGTTATTTTAATTTGAATGGAACTGGAAGCGGTGATATCTTGAATCATGAGATGCAACTCTTAGCGAGTCATTATACACCTGTTGATGAGACGTTGATACCCACAGGAGATATTGTTGAAGTTCGTCAAACACCATTTGATTTTTCTTCTTATACCATGATTGGTAAGGTTATAGATACTGAAGATGAGCAGATATCATATGGTGGAGGATATGATCATAACTATGTTCTTGATCATTCTAATTTGTCCTCTCACTTTGCTTCTGTCCGATCTCTTGAATCAGGTATCATTATGAATGTCTTTACTGACGAGCCAGGTGTTCAATTTTATACTGGTAATTTTCTGGACGGCTCACTAATAGGGAAAGGCGGAACTGTCTATGTCAAGCGGTCAGGATTTTGTTTAGAAACGCAACACTTCCCAGATAGCCCTAATCAAAAAGATTTTCCATCTACGCTGTTGAAACCGGGAGAAAGATATGAGACCTCTACAATTTATAAATTTGAAGTTATGCCTACTTTGTAGTACATAACCTATTAATGCAATTGAAACATTTTAATGAAGATGAGTAACGGACGTAGGAGTATAACTGTAGAAACTTCTGGACATTATTTTACTAATGGAGAATTAACAAAAACAACAAAACACATTTGGATCGCCTTGCACGGATATGGTCAGACAGGACAGTATATGAAAGAAAAATTGAGCTTTTTGGATACTGATGATCATTTTGTTATTTGCCCTGAAGGCCTTAATTCATTCTATTGGCATGCTAATAATGAACCAGTAGCATGTTGGATGACAAAACGACATCGCTATGAAGAGATCTCGGCGTTTGTTTCCTTTCTTGATAAGCTATATAATCGATATTGCAAACATGTTAATCAAGAAACGCAGGTTCATCTTATAGGTTTTTCTCAAGGCTGTGCAACGTTATGGAGATGGATACATGCTTCGAAACCAAGGTTTAATAACCTGATTAATTGGGCTGGCTGGATACCAGAAGATATCGGTTATCTCCATCTCCAAGATTATCTAAATGGTAAGAATATCTTTTTACATTATGGAGATGCAGACAAGTTTATTACTGAAGAACAAGTTAAAGGAATGGAGATTGTAATTGATAAAAATAAGCTAGACGTTGCGACTTCGGTTTTTAGCGGCAAGCATCATATACCCAATGAAGAGATTGTCAGATTTATAAATGTTGAAATATTAAGTTGAAGAGACTAATTCTAATTTCAAATATTCTGTAGTATTGATATCGTATCTGACGGTTTCAGATAGTTTCCTTCCTATGACCCAGATTATTTCTCCATTTTTATCTATCAATACTAACTGGTTTTGCTTTTCAAAGTAACTTGCTTTTTGATCAATTAGGATATCACTCAATTTTTTTTCTTTGCCATTCATGCCCAGAGGTTTGATCTTATCACCTTCTTTCCAAGTTCTTATTATTAATGGCCATCGAGATTCTTCTAATGAGATGTATTCTACAAAGGAAGACTTGTGTTGATGTACTGCATGGACAATGGATAAAGACAATTGCCCTATAGTTAATTCAACTTCTCCTATAGAATTAATTGGTACTTCCTCTTGTTTTATCCGATTGTCCTGCTGTATCAGTAAGTAGTTATGATGTATGCTTGCTGTGTGGCTCTCTCCTCTAAACATTCCGCCATGTTCGTGGTGGTCCGATATCATTTGATGGATAACATCAAAGTTGAAGCCATAATCTTTAAGTAGATGATAAATTAAAATTTCGTATTGAGGTATCTTTTTTAATTCTGATAATGGCCCCAATTTGATTTCTAATTTGTCTTTAGAGATCCATTTCTCTGATTCTTGTGTTATCAGATGCGTCAGAAGGTCAAACTCTCTTGAGACATTTGAGGAAGCATGTGCTAACTTGTTAACTGCCGATGGCCATCTCTCTTGTAACTTCTTGATGGTGTTGATGCGGATAAAGTTGCGGTCATACTTGTCCGATAAGTTAGACTGATCATCTCTATATGGGAGATTATTCTCCTTGACATATAATCTTATGTCTTTATCATCAGTATCCATCAAAGGTCGTCTGATTAGACCTATCTTGGACTGAATAGACCTAAGCCCATTGACTCCAGCTCCCCTAAGTGCGTTGAGTAGAAATGTCTCTGCAACATCGTTTTTGTGATGTGCGATACAGATCCATTGAGTTGATGTTGATTCGATTATCTCGTTGAACCAAGCATATCTGATGTCACGAGCTTTTTCTTGTAGATTGCCCTTATTGAGATGATGTACTTCTTGCTCATCTAATACTTTTGTATGAAGTACTATATCATTATCCCCACAATACTGCTTCACTAGCTCCAGATCCTTGATGGAGTCTTGACCTCTTAACATATAGTTTATGTGGGCCACTTCGATCCGATACTTCAGTTTATTTAGGATGTCAAGCATTACCATAGAATCTTTGCCACCGCTGACAGCGCACAGGAGTACATCAGAAGCAAGAAAAAGCTCTTCTTTTTCTATAAATTTGCGGACAGCGTGAGACAATGACATAGCCAGAACGTCGGTTATTATTGAGCACGCAATATAAATGGATCTATTCGGAGATGATAATCTTCATATAAGTACATAGAATGAAAGTAATAAATATAGCAGCGGTCATAACAAGCATCTTATTGATGTGGGCTTGCAATCAAAATCCTTCAGATCAAAAAGCAAACTCGGAAGATGCTCCAGTCAGTACAGGTAATTATGCGACTAATATGGGCAAAGTATTTCCATTAAGCATCCAGAAGGGCGGATCATATAGGTCTGTAGATCAGATCCGTATCCAGGCTCTAGGCATAATTAATCATAGGATCAAAGAGCAACCAAAGGCACTCGCGATGTTGACTCATACCAGTTGGCAACCAGAATTTGTATACAATGATCGAGCGATGTCTGGAGTAGATGAATATGCTGAATATTGGATAAAGTTCGGTGATGACTTCCGATATAAATATGGTGTAGGTCAAAAAATAACAGGAGGAGGAAAATATCACTTTAGATTAGAGGATAAGAGCCTTTATATGCTCAATGACAATGTAGAACATGAACCTAAAGTATGGAGGGTTAATTATAATGGAAGTGTACTGGCTATGGCGGGAACCAATGAATACAAGGTTAATAATGGTATGCAAATAAAAATGATCGAGATCGAAAACAAACCCGAGATATGAATAAAATTATTTGTTTAATCGCTTTGCTCATGATGGTCTCATGTGATGAAAAAGAAGTCCTCTCTTCTCCCGCTGAACTGAAGAAGAAACTTGCATTTCCATTTAATATCACAAAGGCAAGAACTGGCGTTGATGTGCCCCACATGAGAAAAGAAGTTAGAAAACTTATCAAGAAGAGACAAAAATCTATGTCTGATGATTTGTTTGATCTTACTTACTACTATATCACCCCTTATGGCTTTGCAAATGACAACAAGCGAATGGGGCCAAAGAACTTCGCAGGTATGTGGATAAAGTTCGATAAGAATTTCAATTATACTTATGGACGATTTGAAGAAACGATGGGTTCAGGTATATTTCATTATGCTGAAACTGATGAATATTTATTCATGTTAGACAATGATGGTCAAGTCGAACCTAAGTTATTCAAATTACTTTCTAACAGTGAATTTTTCAATTTTGTTGGACAGCCTGTTATGTTGATAGATGATGGCACTGGAGAAAAAATGTTATTGAACAACTTTGCAAATGATCAGTTTTTAGAGACTATAACAATCTTACATGAGATACACAATGGTAGTCAGATCATGATGCAGATGGGAGAAGAGCAACCAACGAAACCAGTACAGTAAGTAGACTATATGTTTAAGAGATTAGTTCAGATAAGTATAATTGCCATCATCTTAATTGGTGTAGCAGCGTCAATAGGTGGTTATAAGATATTTGGCACTAGCACCATTCATTCTGAAGCTCAAGAGATCTTTATTACTACAGGTTCTAACTTTGAAGATGTAAAGAAGATACTTGTTAGTGAAGGCATATTAGACAATGTCTCATCCTTCAATTGGGTGTCAGGATTGATGAAGTACAAAGATCGCATTAAGCCAGGGAAATATATTATTAAGCCTAATCTTAATAATAAACAACTCATTAGTCATCTTAGATCTGGGGCTCAAGAACCGATCAAGATTACAATCAGTGCAGCGAGAACCATACACGATGTCTCAGGTGATGTCGCGGATAAGATCGAATCTGATTCTATATCTATTTTGCAGGCTTTTTTGAATCCTTCCTTTTTGTTAGAACATGGACAGACCAAAGAATCAATTGTCAGTTTGATTATTCCCAATACTTATGAAGCATATTGGACACTTAGTGCTGAAGCATTTACAAAACGTATGGTGACAGAACATAAAAAATTTTGGAATCAGAAGGATCGCAGTGCTGCTGCTCAAGCATTAAACATGACACAACAAGAAGTTGCAACCCTTGCATCTATAGTTGAAAAAGAAAGTATTCAAGCTGAGGAGCGACCGATTATAGCTGGTCTTTATCTCAATCGATTAAAAAGTAAGATACCATTGCAAGCCGATCCAACAGTTGTTTTCGGTATTGGGGATTTTACAATTAGGCGCGTCCTCAACAAACATCTTGCTCAAGACACACCATATAACACATACCTTCATAGTGGGTTGCCTCCTGGTCCTATCTGTATGCCAAGTATCGCAAGTATAGATGCAGTGCTTAAGGCGGACCAGCATGATTATATATTCATGTGTGCTAAACCTGGGTATAACGGAAGTCATCTATTCGCTAAGACTAATGCTGAACATGAACGCAACGCTCGTGTATATCACCGATGGCTTAACAGTGAAGGTATAAGAGGGTAGAATAACCTTACCTTGCATAGACTTATGAATCAGATCTTAGATCAAATCTTTGAGAGAAAATTTGAAAGTTTCTTTCTTGTTGCAGGCCCATGTGCTGTAGAATCAGCGGACATCTGTCAAGAGATAGCTGGAGAGATGCAACAGATCTGTACAACCTTAGATATACCTTTTATCTTCAAAGCTTCATTTAAAAAAGCCAACCGTACTAAAATTGACTCTTTTAAAGGTATCGGTGACAGCAAAGCTCTGGACATCCTCAATACCTTAAAGAAACTATATGACGTACCACTTACAACTGACATACATGAATCAACGGATATTGAAAAAATCTCTGGTATTATAGATTTGATTCAGATACCTGCCTTTCTATGCAGACAGACGGATCTTATTCTCGCTGCCGCAAATACAGGAAATCCCATAAATATCAAAAAAGGACAGTTTATGTCTGGTGCATCTATGTCCTATGCAGCCGACAAAGTCAGGTCAACAGGTAATCATCGCGTGATGATTACTGAAAGGGGGAATTCATTTGGCTATAGCGATCTTGT
>CAZRXJ010000176.1:0-5497 GCA_964604025.1 uncultured Saprospiraceae bacterium
CCCATGCCTCCGTGTATTTGTCTGGCTTCTCTTGCTATTTGCAAAGCCATCCATACATTATTGCGTTTTGCCATTGATATCTGTGCGGGAGTTGCTTTATGATCATTGGCGAGGGTTCCTAATCTCCAAGCAAGTAATTGCGCTTTTGTAATCTCGGTGATCATCTCAGCGAGCTTCTTCTGTGTCAATTGAAATTGACCAATCGGTTTTCCAAATTGAGTTCGTTCTTTAGAATATCGCAGTGCTGCATCATAACAATCCATAGCTGCGCCAATAGCACCCCAGGCGATGCCATATCGCGCTTTAGAAAGACAAGACAATGGACCTTTTAATCCTACGACATCTGGAAGAATATTGCTTTTAGGGACTCGTACATCTTCAAATACAAGTTCACCTGTTATAGATGCGCGTAATGACCACTTTCCTTTTATCTCTGGAGCTGTGAATCCTGGCATACCTTTTTCAACGATTACACCTCTGACCACGCCTTCTTCATTCTTGGCCCACACCACGGCGATATCTGCAACTGGAGAATTAGTGATCCACATCTTCGCTCCATTAAGGATAACATGATCGCCATCGTCCTTTATATTGGTAATCATACTTCCGGGATCTGATCCTGAGTTGGGTTCTGTAAGCCCAAAGCAACCGATCATTTCAGCGGAAGCGAGCTTAGGCAGATACTTCATCTTCTGTTCTTCCGAGCCATATCTGTAGATAGGGTACATCACTAAAGAACCTTGTACCGAGGCCATAGATCTGATGCCACTATCGCCTCTTTCCAACTCTTGCATGATAAGGCCATAAGTGATCTCATCCATTCCGCCACCTCCGTATTGCTCTGGCAAACTCGGGCCTAGGGCACCCAGATTGGCCATTCCTTTGTACAGATGAAGAGGACACTTGGCTTCTTCACTGTAGTGTTCTATGATTGGTGTGACTTCTTTTTTTACCCATGCTCGTGCTGCATCTCTGACCATGATGTGCTCGTCACTCAATAGTCCATCAAGGTTATAGTAATCAGGTGCTTGATACTGATCCGTTTTAATCTGGGTTTTGATATTTTCAGTCATACTATTTTCTTCTTAATCAAAAGTAAATGAATATAACAATATGTGTGTTAGTCATAATTTAAAATTAAACACAAGACTTCTTTAGAATGAAGAATGATGTTTTGACTTAAAGAATAATCATGGCTAAAGATCAGTAGAAAATGGATGCTTCATTTGGCGAAAGCCATAGATAGCTAGTTATAATACTAAGTAGTTTAATTAAGCTACCTTTGCCGCTCATTATAAAAACCGTTTTTTGGCATCATTTAAAGAGTTAGGTCTTTCAGACGAAATCTTGAAAGTCCTTGAAGAGCTTGGGTTTGAAAAACCAACAGACATCCAAGCAGAATCTATCCCGCTATTATTAGAGAAGAATAAAGATCTTATCGGATTGGCACAGACTGGGACGGGTAAGACCGCTGCGTTTGGCCTTCCACTACTGGAACGCATAGATCCAGATAATAAAGCCATCCAAGCATTGGTACTGGCACCGACACGAGAACTGGGTCAGCAGATAGCAGAGCAGCTACATACATTTAGCAAGTATCAGAGTAAAGTGAGCGTCTTGGCCGTATACGGTGGTGCGGCTATCGTTAATCAAATAAAAGCACTAAGAAAGCCGCAACAGGTTATTATTGCTACCCCTGGCAGACTGATCGATCTAATCAAGCGCAAGTCCGTAAAGCTTGATCAACTTCAATACCTGGTTCTTGATGAGGCTGATGAGATGCTCAATATGGGCTTCAAAGAAGAGATCGATAAGATCCTTTCTTATACCCCAGATGATAAACTTACTTGGCTCTTCTCTGCCACGATGCCTGATGAAATCAAGAGGATTGTAAAGAAGTATATGGACCAACCCATCGAGGTCAAGGTCAATACTAAGAATGAAGTCAATGCTAATATCGAGCATCAATACATAGTCGTAAGAAGACGTGATAAAGAAGAAGCACTTCTTCGTATCCTTGATGGAGATCCTGACATCAGAGGAGTTGTCTTCTGTCGGACTCGGCTCGATACACAAGATCTTGCAGAGTTTTTAATGCGTAGAAAATATCGTGCTGATGCGCTTCATGGAGATATGTCTCAAGCACAAAGAGATAAGGTGATGAAGCGCTTTAAAGCAAAAAGTCTTCAAGTCTTAATCGCTACCGATGTTGCAGCCAGAGGTATCGATGTCAATGACCTTACCCACGTGTTTCACTATACATTGCCAGATCAAAATGCCTACTATACACATAGATCTGGTCGGACTGCAAGAGCTGGAAAGAAAGGTGTATCTATTGCATTTATAGGATCTAATGATCAATATAAGATCAAGATGCTTCAGAAGAAGTTGGGTATCAAATTCACAGGTGTAGATATACCAAGTGCTGCCGATATTGTTTCCAAGGCTGTAGAAAAATGGGGTCAGGAAGTTCTTGATACAAAAACCAAAGGAAGACTTGATGATGAGTTGATTGAGAAAGCCAATATGTTATTTGGCAACTTGTCCAAAGAAGAACTTACGGCTAAAATACTCATGTATGAGTTGCAAAAACTTAATGTAGGTAGCGATCGTGATCTCAATGATAAGCTCAAACAAAGAGGTGAGGGCGGAGGCCGATCTGAAAGAGGAAGAGGAGGCCGTAGAAGCGGTGGAAGAGGTAATTATAAAGGAAAGAAAAAATCGTACGGTAGATCAGGAGGATCAAAAGGCGGGAAAAAGAAAGGTAAATCTGGTGGAGGCTTTTCTAAGGATATGAAGAGTCGCTATAAAAAGAAGAAAAAGAAAGTGAGTTAAAAAGCACTCTTTCTAACAATCACAATACCACCATTTTTTAAGATCAATTTCTAATTGATCGATCTGGGCATTAATGGCTTTTATACCTTCATAAGTTAAGTCTCCATCTACCAGTGATACATGCTCTATGGTATCATCTTTTTCAATTTTATAAGCAAGAGCAAGACTTTCAAATCTCTCTTTGATATCGATCAGATTCTGATTTTCTAATTTGTATAGCAATTTTATCATGTTAACAGAACGCGCGATTAAAGATGATGTTTTCACAAAATGTAGTATAGTCTTTATCTAGATATGATGATACTGCATCAATGCTCTTTTAGCGGATTAATATCTAAGGTTAAGTTGAGTTGTCACGATCAAGAGATTCTTTGAATAATCGAATCGTCATATCTATGTCTTCTGCAGTTGTGGCCCAAGAACATACACTTATTCTAATCACAGGTTCATCGCCCCACATAGAACCACCACACCACGCAGTACCTGACTTTTGCACTTTTTCTAAAACGATTTTAGTGTGTTCTGTTGTAGCACATTTTATAAGTACTTGGTTGAAAACTACTTCGTTAATGACATCAAATCCCGCTTTACTTAACCCGTCGGCTAATTTTTTTGCGTGTAGATGTAGTCCTGTGACCATTTCGTTGATGCCACTTTTACCGAGATATTTCATGACTGACCATAACTCCAATGCACGTGACCTCTTTGACATCTCAGGTCCATACATCAATGGTTCTCGTTGATCGGTATGTATGATATAGTCAGCTCGAGCTTGTAGCGAAGTGACCAAAGCCTCAGGGTCTGCACACATAACGATACCACTATCATATGGCGTGTTGAGTGTCTTATGTCCATCTACGGCCCATGACTGCGCCAGTTCTATCCCTTTGGTGAGATGTTCTAAGGATACACATGCTCCCGCCCACAATCCGAAGGCTCCATCTATATGAACCCAAGCCCCTGCTTCATTGGCCCTTGGGCAGATCTCAGCGAAAGGATCATATGCACCAGTGTTGACATTGCCAGCTTGTAATAAGAGTAAGCATGTATTGTCTAATGCAGGAATCGAGTTAGCGACAGCTCTGCCTTGATCATCGGCATCCAACCATTCTATATTGTCAGAACCAAATCCAAGCATCACAAGCGTCTTCTTAACACTGGAATGAACTTGTCGATGGGCAATGATTCTTATGGGTGGGGCACCATTCAGTCCTTGCTTATTGATATCCCAACCTTGATTTTTAAGAAGTCTATATCTAGCAGCACAAAGTGCACTTAAGTTAGCCATCGATGTTCCACTGACAAATCCTGCCACTGTCTGTGCAGGAAGATCAAAGATATCTTTTAACCATCCTTCGCACACACTTTCTAATTTAGAATTGATAGGTGAAGTAAGATAGAGTCCACCACACTGATCCCAGAAATCAGTTAGCCACTTAATTGCTATTGAGACTGGAAGCGCACCACCATCTACAAATCCAAAGTACCTACCGCCAGTTTGAGCTGTTGTAGCTGGACTACCATATCTGTTGAGCACATCGATCACTTCAATGGCATCTATAGATTCTTGATTGAGTGGCTCTTCAAATATCTTCAAGTTGTCTATGTTCTCTTGTGAAGGATATACATCCATCTTAGGTATCCCATCTGAGTAGGTGTAAGCATAAGTTTTTGCTTTTTCAAATATCTTTTTATCTGCGAGTTCTTGAAACATTTGATTCTGGAGAGACATGGTTAGTTTTTTGATTTTAAGTATGGTTTAGCTCAGGTGTCGATTTTGCTTTCTTACCACTACCGACATCTCAAAACCTTTTGGAGTTAATTTATCTGCACATGAGAATTGTCCGAGCTTGGCAGCAAATATAAACTAAGAAGGATACCCTATCTTAAATTTAGTTGCCATGATATACCGAATTGGTCGATTACCCAGGCAAACTTTTGACTAAAACCATAATTATTCAATGGCATTGTTACATTACCATTTTCTGATAGTTTTGAAAATAGTCTTTCAATTTCACTTTCGTTTTCGCATTCTAAGTAATTAGAAACAGCAGGTGAAAAATCCCAATCGTGTACTGGAGGACTATCACTGCACATAAACGGATTTCCGTTAAGTTCAAATGTGGCGTGCATGATTCTTCCTTCTTCACCAGGACCTTCTTTCCCCCATCGCTGCGTATTGATTATCTTTGAATTATCGAATAATTCAACATAAAAGTTCATGGCATTTTCAGCGTTGTTATCTTGGAAAGTAAGGAAAGTGAATATTTCATTATTGTAGGTAGTCTTTTTCTGGGCTAATTCATTTTTTAAGCTATCAATTAACGCTTCAAGTTTTGCTATCTCAGTTAGTTGACTTTTAGTGTTTTTAGAATCAGTACAACCGAATATGAATAGGCATAATAAAATAGAGAAAGTCCGCTGCATCTAAAATATATTTTTGATATTATACTTTTCGCGTATGACTTGAAGGTAGGTATTTTTTAGAGATTGCCAATGAATTGATTATCTCTGGTTTTGCTATGTTGACGATTGTCCATAAAGTTGAATGCACATTATAACTGTGAGATGTTTTACTATAGAGTGCTATTATTTGGCATTCATTTATGTTTAATTCCATAAATTGCTTTGTTTTTATTTTGAACGAGATGATTCTAAAAAA
>CAZRXJ010000177.1:0-5433 GCA_964604025.1 uncultured Saprospiraceae bacterium
ACTAATTCATAACACGGATATGAAAGAGTTATTGACTTTTGGCATTTTTTATCTTTTCGTTATATCGTCATCTGCTCAATCTACTAAAGAGTTGTTTTCTGATTGTGGTCTATCGCAAGTTTTTGACTATTTTTTTGATACTCCTTTACCTGATCCACAAAGCATCGGTTATCTAAGAGATACTACGCGCAACGGGGACGAAGTATTAGAATATGAATTGGCAACCAATGGACCAACTGACACGAGAAGATTAGAACAATTTTTTCGGATAGACGGTCAAAAAGTTTATTTCTATAATAGGAGATATGATGGGACAGATACCACCGTGGTAAAAGAATATTTGTTTTATGATTTTGAACCGTCAGTCGGAGAAGAAGTAATGGTTCCTCATGTTAATCAGCCGGGTTTTTTATTCAACTTCATTGACTATACAGTTATAGAAAAATCAGTAATTCAACTATCGGATGGGCAAGACAGGATACATATGGTTCTAGAACTTAACAGTAACCCATCTATAACAATAGAATGGATAGAAGGCATCGGAAATGCAAAAGGAGGAATTCTTAGACCAGCATATAGGCAAGAAGAGGTGATACTTGGTTGTGTTAGCAACTTTAACGGCCTTATCTGGATAGCTGATAATTTTACTGAAGAGGAGTGTGAAGATCGATTGAATTGGTTATCGACACAATCTTTGCCCTGTGATATTACAAGTTCTACTTTAGAATTGGAGAGAAAACTGGCTGCTATTTATCCTAATCCTGCTTCAGGTCAGCTGACTATTAAGAGTAACTCGTTAGTTTCAGGTACATTCTATTTATACAATATGTTAGGCGTTGAAATGATGTCAATGCCAATTACTTCGAGTGAGTCTCTAATGGATTGTTCTGGATTAAACTCAGGTTGCTATCTACTACAAGTGACCAACGAGAATGGCAAACTCATACAGTCAGAGAAAGTAATATTGAATAATTTCTGAGTAAGTTATAACTCGACTTCAACTCTTCGCAGAATAACTAATTCAATTTTCTGGTCATCAATTATCTGTATGCCGTAACTACCTTGCTCGAAAAGGTCGGATAATCAACCTTGCGGCTTTGTCGAAGTTGGCATAACTGTAAGCCCAATTAAAAAATACGATTACTCTGTTTCTAAATCCTACCATCGCCATCAGATGGATGAACATCCATATAAACCAAGCAAAGAATCCTGAGAACTCAAAGTTGGCCAAATCCACCACAGCCTTGTTTCTACCGATAGTTGCCATTGAGCCTTTGTCATTATATACAAATGGTTTCATCTCTTTCCCTTGCACTAAGCGAAGGATATTCTTACCAAGTAACTTGCCTTGTTGTATAGCGGGCTGTGCAACTTGCGGATGACCATGAGGGAATGCCTCTGTGGACATCTGTGCGATGTCACCAAGAGCAAAGATATGATCATGACCTAAGACTTGATTATATCTGTTTACTTTATATCTATTGACCTTTTCGTTTAAGGATTCTGAGGAGAGGCCTTGTATATGATCTCCTGTTACACCCGCTGCCCAGATCAGTGTCTGAGTTTTTAATTCGAGATCAGAATTGGTATTAACCAGATGGCCGTCATAATTAGACACGAATGTATTGCAGTGCACTATGACACCGAGTTTTTCTAGAAACTCTTGCGCCTTTTTTGACGCATGTGCACTCATAGCAGCGAGAAGTCGATCATTACCTTCGATGATATGGATGTTCATATCTGAAGCATTCAGATCGTGATAATCGCGAGGTAGAATGTGGTTCTTTATTTCTGCTATCGCTCCAGATAGTTCAACACCTGTAGGACCACCGCCCACAACTATAAAGTTCAAAAGTGCTTGCCTTTCTGTCTTGTCGGTTGTGATGGCAGCTTTTTCAAAATTTTGCAATATCAGACTTCTGATGTCTAGTGCTTGAGGCACTTTTTTCATTGGCATACTATATTTTTCAACTGTACTGTTGCCAAAGAAATTTGTTTTAGTGCCCGTAGCGATCACTAAGTAATCATAGGTCAGATCTCCGATTGATGTCTTGATGGTTTGACTTTCAGGATCTATATGTTCTACGGTTGCCAAACGGTAAAAAGAAGACTTATGTTTCTTTATAATTTTTCTAATCGGATAGGCGATCGAATCAGGTTCGAGTCCAGCAGAAGATACTTGGTAGAGTAGCGGTTGAAAAGTATGGTAGTTGTGTTTATCGATGAGTACAACTTGCACTGGCTTGTTGGCCAGTGATTTTGCTAGATTAATGCCTGCAAAGCCACCACCTATAATTGCAACACGAGGAGATTCGGTTTCAGGAATATTCATAAGTCAATTCTTTTGATATCCTATTCAAAGATATCTCTTATAGAGTTCACTTGTTATGACAGACTTAAGATTGACAGATATAACCTTAAGTTGGATGATTGGCTAATTATAAAAACTTGATACATACTGGCGTGGCCACATCATTAAGTACATATGGCTTTTGTAAGTAGCCATTGTTCTGATCTATCTTAAATGATACGAGATTGTCTGAGTCTTGATTGGCTACGATTAGATATTGGTCATCTGGACTTATGGTTAAATCACGCGGTACTGTACCCAAGGCGGATTGATGACTAATCATTGTCAAGACTCCATCTTGATCAGCCTTGTATATACATATATTGTTGTGATCGCCTCTATTGCTTACAAAAAGGAACTGTCCATTCTTAGTCATCTTAATGGCTGCACAATGTCCAAAGCGTTCATCGCCTTCTGGAAGTGATGATATAGATTGTAGTAAGACATATTGGTTATCAGCATTAAGTCGATATGACAACACTTGAGCGCTTAATTCATTGATGACATACAAGATGGATTGATACGGATGCTCTATTAGATGTCTAGGCCCAGATCCTGGTGGTGTTGCAATGTATCTTTGTGTAGGCTCTAATTGTCCTGATTGGAAGTTGTGAAATCTTATCGTATCTGTACCTAAGTCAGCTGTAGCAATGGTCCCATCCCTGAGTTGCGATATGAAGTGTGCATGTGGTGCTTCTTGTCTCTCATGAGGCCCACTACCCGTATAACGGATTACATTCTGGGATCGGCCCAGTTTGCCAGTGAGTGCAACTGGATAAGAAGTGACACTGCCGGTGACATAGTTGGCTACTAATACTTGAAAACCCTGCTTGTCCAAGGAGATGTGACAGGGTGCGATACCAAGTGTAGATTTTCTATTGAGAATTGTGAGGCTATGATCTTCATTTACCTCGAGTGCTGTTACAGATCCCCATTGCTGCTCGTTGCCGCCAGTTTCATTGGCTACATAAACGAATTTGCCTGTCGGATTTATCGTAAGATAGGATGGATTGATGCCTGCCTCTTGTACCGAGCCATATCTCAATCCTCCAGTAGCTGTATTAAGATAAGCGACATGAACCCCTTTTGCTTTACCATCTACATGACCTTCTTTTTGAGTGTAAGTGCCCACCAAGAAGGGTATGTCATCTTCAGATGCGGACATATTCTGAGTGTCATTAACAGAGACTTGTTGCGCTGTGCTATTGTTCTGTGCCTTGTTACTATTAGTTGATTGTCCACATGCTAAGATTATGATACATGCGAAGGACATTGATATCTTACAGCCTCTATTCATACATTCAGTGATTCGATGGCTAATATAGTTAGATAGCCCAATCAGTTATACGTGAAGCGTTAAAAAATATCCAATTTTAACTTAGACCATATAAAAGAGGTGACTAAGGGTTGTGAAGTCGATGTTCTTTCCTTACTGTGAGGTGATCATTGATTTATCTACTTCACTACTTTTAATTTTTCGATACTTAACTGTGACAAGCGCGTCACTTCGCGAGATTGACTTGATCGGATATATACATAGGAGTTTCTCTTGCAAGGTTTTCACAGGGATACCAAGAGGTGTGTTGCGATACCTGAAGAACAACATATCTTTAGTAGATACATACTCCATATGTTGCTGTAGTCTATTAATCACGATAACATTGATTTTTTCTTTTGTTTCGTGCTTAGCAGGATGTTTTGAAGCAGCACTAACCAGTTTTTTGTCAATGTCTATTGAGATACTATTACGCCTTGTCGCCATTGCCGCAAGACTTGTTGTTCCTATACCCGCAAATGGATCCAATACCGTATCGCCAGCCATACTATACATCATGATCAATCGATAGGGTAGTTCCATAGGAAATGCCGCCGAACGTTTTCTTTGAGCTGGCATGTAGAGCTTCTGTTGCGTTCCCAATACGTTAGTCCAGAGATCAGTATACCACAGATTACGCTCTTCCCAGAATAGGGCACTTTCACTTCTGATTTCTTTTTCTGCTTTCGCAAATGACCTCTTCTCGCCCTTACGAAAGACTAAGATATGTTCATGTTCCAATGTGACATATGCTCCGGCGGGTAGCATACCAGAACCCATAAACTTGTTAGGTGCATTAGTAGGCTTTCGCCAAATGATAGAAGGTAAGAGGTCAAATCCTATATCCAGCAAAGATTGGATAATCCTAGTATGATTAGGATAGATCTGAAATCTTCCGTTCAATGTCCTTGTAGCGTCTCCGATATTGATACAAGCGTATCCACCCGGCTTTATAACTCGATATGCTTCTGCCCAAGTTCTATCCAATATCTCGTGCATGGACTCCCATGCTTTTAATCCTTCGTAATTTGTGATAGACTTGGAAATTGAATTATCCTGCTCAGCCCATATATCATCCCACATTTCTATCATTGGGTAGGGAGGAGATGTCACCATAAGATTGATAGAATCATCCTTCAGATCTAAAGACGCAAAGGAGTCGCCGACATTAAAGTGATGTGTAGTAGATTTCACATTGCTAATATATAACTCGTTTTGCACCTTGTAGACTTAGCCTACATTCACCTGATTTACTAAGTTCTAATTATCTCTACAAAGAAGCAGTGGCCTCGTTAAACTCATCCTTCATCGTCTTTTGAAAGATTTTAGTCGATACGTATCGATGTTCTCGATTTAGATGGATTATATTGATATCATAATGATATTATAAAACTCACAATCTACTGTTATGTTAGAAAAAATAGTAAAAGGAAAGAACGGGTTTGTTTTTCTATTCCTTGGTTTAGTCCTTGTCATAAGTGGGCCAGTACTAGGAGCTATGTCTGGAGATCTTAGATTTCCTACATTGATAATATGTCTATTGTCGGGCCTTTTTATTTTGTCTGGACTGATCATTGTCAATCCTAACCAATCACGAGTCCTCACCTTATTTGGAAAGTACGTTGGCTCCATTAGGGAAAATGGATTTCAGTGGGTCAATCCATTTTACAAAAAAAGAAAGATCTCACTTAGAGCGCGCAACTTTGATAGCGAACGAGTCAAGGTGAATGATAAGCGTGGTAACCCCATACTGATCAGCGTTATCTTG
>CAZRXJ010000178.1:0-5420 GCA_964604025.1 uncultured Saprospiraceae bacterium
AGATCGCAGTATGCTCAATGATTCACAAGTTGCTGCAGTGGAAGGATGTGCTTCTGCAGAAAGAGTGGGCATCATTCATGGTCCACCAGGTACGGGTAAGACTACTACACTTGTAAAATTAGTCCAATCTCTTTCTAAATCAGAGAAGAAGATACTGGTGACTGCACCAAGTAACAACGCAGTCGATCTACTTGCACGCCACATCAGCGACAAAGGACTATCGGTACTGAGAATAGGTAATGTTACTCGGATAGGGGATAACATCGCTCACTTATGTCTCGATGAAAAAGTCCGTAATCATAAAGATTGGCAACATATCAAGCAAGTGAAAATAGAAGCCGAAGTTGCAAAGAGAGAGGCAGGAAAATTCAAACGCAAGTTTGGTCCACAACAAAAGAAAGATAGATATGCCTTTCAAAAAGAAGCACGCGAACTACGTAAGTGGGCAAGAGAACTAGAACTAAGGTTGGTAGATAGAATTATGGAAGATTCTATTGTGATTTGTACAACACTCATCGGAAGTGCTCATACTACATTAGAAAATTTGAAGTTTGATACAGTAATAATAGATGAAGGATCTCAGGCCTTAGAAGCAGAGAGTTGGACGGCCATGATCAAAGGAAAGCGAACGATTATAGCGGGAGATCATCAACAATTACCGCCTACAGTGAAGTCAAGTGAAGCTGTCAAGATGGGATTGTCAGAAACTATACTTGATAGACTAACAGATAATATAGACGCATGTTATTTATTGGATACACAGTATAGAATGCATGAAGATATTCTATCCTTTAGCAATGAACAGTTTTATAATAACAGATTGAAGTCGGCGGATTTTGTAAGTAAGCGGCATATTCAAGATGATGATGAGATTGTAACGTTTATAGATACTAGTGGCTGTGGATTTGAAGAAGAGAGAAGTACACACCATCGCAGTTTGGCTAATGACGGAGAGTTCAATATCCTTCGTGAACATGTGTTGTCTATTCCTCATCTTTTGACGCCTCAAGTGAGTATTGGTATCATCAGTCCTTATGCCAGACAAGTGACAAAGATCCGTCAGCATATAAGCGAAGATAAAGTCTTGAGATCTTTGGATATACAAGTGAATAGTATAGATGGATTTCAAGGTCAAGAAAAGGACGTTATTTATATCTCACTCGTACGCTCTAATGATAATAATGAGATTGGTTTTCTAAAAGATTATAGAAGATTGAATGTGGCTTTAACCAGGGCGAGATTCAAGTTAGTGATCATCGGAGATATGAGTACATTGGCTAGTGATCCGATGTATATGAAGCTTGCCGATCACATTGAGAAAATCGGAATTTATAAGAGCGCTTGGGAGTATATTAATTAGCGAATTAGTTAATTTGGAAATGAGCTAATTGTAATATTAACCAATGCCTCCTAATTTGAAATCAAAATTATAAAACTACTGATTAAGCTGATAGTCAATACTATTTTAATTTTAAATCAACCCACTTGCACATCAGTACCTAATCTCCATATCATCACATCACCTAATCGCCACATCAAAATCAGGCTCGACATATTTAACGTATTAAAAACACTGACCCCGTCGCTCTGTCATTAAATATCGATCCATCTTCTAAATATCCTTCATATTCTAATTGCCAGATGTATTGACTACTGGGAGCATCCCTATCTTGAAATGTGCCATCCCAGAGATCCGATTCTAATTGTGATGAAAATACTAATTCGCCCCAACGATTATAAACTGTCAACTCAAAGTTTATAATTTCAATCCCAAATACTCCAAACTCATCATTGATCCCATCTCCATTAGGAGAAAATACATTAGGAATAAAAAAACGAGTCGGACATTGTCTCATTACGTTGATGGTGTCACTACCCATACAACCATTAGCATCTTCAACAAGGATAGAGTATATTCCTTCTACAGAGACATCATACTCTTGTCTCGTTGATCCATCTTGCCATGTGTAGAAATTATAATTACCACCATTTAATATTAGTTCATCTCCATCGAGTGTACAGAGAACTGTATCAAGTCCTAAGAAGGGTTGTGGGTTTTCCCAGACTTCTACTGCAAGGTCTACAGGGATAGTCTTACACCCAGCTATATTGCCAACAACTTCATAGAGTCCAGCTTGATTCATATCTATATTCTCAATAGAAGGAAATTGTTCTTCGGCTTCATATTCATTTGGCCCCGACCATTCAAATCTTGCGCCCGCCAGATCAAATGCGCCAAGTGTAACGGTACTTCCTTCACAACCAGACTGATCATCTATAGCTGATATATCTTGTCTCAAAGTAACCATGAGATCCCTTTCTATAGTGTCGATATCATCAAAGCACACATCTTCAATAATCAACCGCAGTGGATAAGATCCTAGATCAGGATACATATAGTCAAATTTGTGATCTTCACTCGTATTACCATCACCCAGATCCCAAAAGACTTTATATCGATCTGGTGGTAGACCCGAGTCAAATTGTATCGTATCATTCAAGCAACCTCCCTCAGGTATCGGATTGGCATTGATATCAGAAAATGACGCTCCACCAGAATATGCATAGGATTCGACATTGCCATAACCATATGCCATGGCGATGATACCACATCCTTGAGTGAATAGTGTATGGGCGCCAGCTGTGGTTTGAATGATGGCATATACAAAGTCGCCATCATCGCCAATCTCTACGAATCGGGTGCCACGCGAAGTAAGGGGCTGATTGTCAAAAAAGATAAGATGCTCTTCTCCAGATTTGCTGATGACATTGATATACTGTTCTTGAATATCAAAGAATCTTGAATTGAAAAGAGTTACTGTATCTCTGATTTGTTCTACTGTATTGAGCACAACCATGGATGGATCGCCTACACCACCATTACAACTAGATCCTATGATATATTGTGCTACGGATATGGGCAAGTTGGATTCTATATATGCTCCATCAGTTGCTTGAAAATCAAAGTACTCCCCAGCATCCAAATTAACTTCGCTGATAAATCCACCTTGGATATCTACTTCTGTATTGTTTTCTGAAGCAATGACTCTATATAGATCTTGCTGAGTATTAGCAAATGGAGATGCAACATATCGAGTGCCCCAAGTACTGATGGGAAACATCTGCTCAAGTAGATTGTCCATAGCTGTACATCCGTATGGTACTTGAGACCAAGACGTACCTGCGAAGAGTGAGAAGTTTTTATCGCCAGTGATCAAGGTACCAGTTAGATCATCCATCGGATCATTAGCCCTGACTTGGTAGACTTCTCCAGCATTAAGTGTAACTGAAGTAGTTGATCCTAATGCTTTACCATTCTGAGTTCTTGCAGTCAAGGTATATTCTACAATTGTCTCATCTTCATTAGCAACAATCAAGAATTCTGATGGAAATTTTCCAGGTCCAAAGAAATTTTCTGGTACTCCGGTAAATGAGATAACATAATATTCGCTTCCGATAGAACTAATAGGAAGTACAACTGACGCCTCCGAACGCATACCAAAATATTGATGCATATAGACAGAGATGTCATCGTTGGATATGATACGTATAGCGTTATTGGTTATAGATTCTGAACCGACAGTTTCTGCAAAACTTGGAAGATTTATAACCACTACATCATTAGCACTTACCGTAAATGGTTCTGCAAATTCTCGACCTGGTATGGTTAACGTTCCAGAAGTAGTGACTCTTGAGGTTATCATGACAACCATATCGTTGGCACCAAGATCTCTGTGCTCCATAAATCCTAGCCAAAACTCCCTGCCTTCATTCGACTGAGCGGATATCTCTAATGTAACTAAGGAACAAAACAAGATACCGATGATGATGGCACTTCTGCCCAATCTCTGTTTCTTCCATTTATCCATATAACCCGAAAATATCGTATTAGCCTTATACTTTCCATCTTTATCGTTGCTAATTAGTGCATAAGCGTTATTGTGATATGTGTTTTGTTTTAAGGACGACCTATAAAACCTGCTGATGATTGAACAACATGTACTCTGACTATACTTAGAACCAAAAGAGTCGGCGAATAGGTCTACACAAAGCCTTCATCATCAATGTAAGGAAGATCAGATCCTTTGGTGTAAAAGTCATCTTCAACCTCCTTTTCAAAAATAACATTCGATATTTTATACGTCCCAGAGGATGAGATCTTATTTACGACTTGAACAAACCTCCAGCCCAGTGCTGCATGTTCTAGTACTATTTCCTCAATATTCTCTTTGGGTTTGCCAGTCCATCCACTGTGTTTTATATCTACGAATTTATAAGTGTACATGTTCAGATGATTTGATGATAAGATAGAAAAAACAAGCGTTTAGAACATATAAGTTTCGCCTAATCTCTTGAGATAATCGACAATTATAATTTACTCGCTTTCATATAAGTTAGACTTAAAATCATCTATCTCTCGGCGTTCTCTCTTTGTGGGTCTACCCATTCCTTTTTCTCTGATTTCTGGTCTTGCTTTTCCTATGAACCATGAACTATACTTGTTGAGTTCTTCTTCAGATGTGAGGTTCTCATAATTTTCCACTGCTAGTACGGCAGATACCCTTTTAGTAATCAGACCCGTTACCTTGTAGACCATGTTGAAGCCATTCTTCTTGACAGTCAATGTCTCTCCGACAGACACAAGATAGGATGGTTTGACAATTTTATTTTCAGTTTTGACATTTCCACTTTTGCACATATCTGTGGCTAGGCTTCGCGATTTGAATATTCTAACACTCCATAACCACTTGTCTATTCTAACCTTTTCGGTAGACATCTTGATATCTTATTTTTTTGGAAGTGTCGGCAGTTCTATCTCTAATTGGTCAAGTGCTTCCATAACTTTAGTCGCGATGAAGTAGTCACGATACCATCTACTATCTACAGGCGCAATGATCCAAGGAGCTGCATCACATCTTTTTATGGTGTCTTCATAGCACTTCATATATTCATCCCAGTACTTTCGCTGTTCCCAATCACCTTCATTGTGTTTCCAGTTTTTAGAAGGATCGTCAATTCTCTCTTGCAGTTTTTCCAATTGTCGTTCTGGTGATATATGCATGTAGAATTTTAAGATCGTCGTATTGTTATCTTCCATCAAGAGACGTTCGTAAGCATTGATCGCATCGATACGTACATTTACTCTGTCTTTGTCTATCCACTTATGAACTCTTTGGATCAAGATATCTTCATAGTGAGATCTGTTGTAGATAACGATCTGACCTTTTGCCGGTGCAAGCTTATGGACACGCCATAGAAAATCATGTGCAAACTCTAAGTCAGTTGGTTTTTTAAAAGCATGTGCGCGTATACCGGAAGGACTGCAATACTTGAACACCTTACGAGTAGCGCCATCTTTGCCACTGGCATCCATACCTTGAAATATTACCGACACTGCTTTCTTGCCTTCAGAGTATATC
>CAZRXJ010000179.1:0-5401 GCA_964604025.1 uncultured Saprospiraceae bacterium
ACGTGTTTTTGGGATGGCGAGAACACGACTCTCAGCTTACGACAAAGATGAAAATAAAAAAGCAATCGAAGGCGATCAGGCGCAGAAGTTTTGAATATATTTTTTTGTAATATGTCTTTTCAATAAACTGATAATCAACAGTTTATGAATAACATATTTTGACATTTTATAAAAGCCTGATTATTAACAAGACTAAAAAATCTAGTGTTGATAATCAGCTATTTATGACTTGCAGAGTTAGTTACTTGACAGTTATTGCAGTTCCTTTTTGTGCTTTTTTCTTACTCCCTCTTTCAAAATAAAGATCAATTCTGCCAAGCATAATTCCTCCAAATCCAACTTGATTAATCACAACTGGATTATCATTTTGGTTTTTTTCAATCCTGGGTTCTCGCATAAATGTGTGTGTATGTCCACCTATGATGAGGTCTGTATCTTTCGTTTCTTTAGCGATAACTACATCCGAGACTTTACTTCCTTTATAGTCATATCCTAAATGACTCAAGCATATTACATAATCACAATCCATCTCTTTGCTCAATATTTGCTCATAGCGTTGTGCTATTTTTATAGGATTGATATATCTGGTTTTTTTATAAAGGTCTTGTGGTACCAGCCCTTCTAATTCTATACCTAAGCCATATAAGCCAATCTTGATATCACCATACTGCCAGATCTTATAGTCGCTTGTTTTTCCATGCAGCACTGTATCTGACAAATCATAGTTGCTGATGACCATAGGAAAGTTAGCATGTACCAACTGCTTTTCAAATCCTTCTATTCCTGCATCAAAATCATGATTGCCTATCGTACCGACGTCATAACCGAGTTCGGTCATAAGCTTCATCTCCAGTTCACCATGAAACAAATTGAAATAAGGTGTCCCTTGAAATATATCACCAGCATCTAATAACAATGTTGCTTGCCCTTCAGATCTGATCTGATCTATCAACGTCTTTCTTCTCGCTACACCAGCCTTGCCTTCGTTACGACCACCATCCATCGGAAATGGATCGATACGGCTATGCACATCATTGGTATGAAGGATGGTTAGATGTAGTATCTCCTTCTTATCCCAGACAGGAGGAAGGTAGAGCGTATTGAGATACCCTATAGCTGCAGTATAAGCTGTGTTTCTTATAAACCTTCTTCTATTCATGATCCAGATTGATGATTCTTCCTTCTTTCATTGGATGTTGATTGAGACCAGCTTGTGTATCCTTGATGATATGCTCTACAAAGAAATCTCTTAGCAATACTTCATAATCTTTGCGTGCCAATTCTTTCAACATATGTGCACCTGATCCGCCACCTGCGATATAATCTGGTACTGCAAAGTGATAAGTCTTCTTATGGTCTATCGGTTGATCAGAGAGTTCAATGTCCACTGCTTTTTTGTCTTTTATTTTAAACTTTAGCTGTCTGCTGACGGGCCAGCCCCTACTAGAAGCTATATGGTCAAGAAAAGCTTGAACTTCTTTACCGGTTGCTGTCAAGATTGATAACTTATTATCAAATGGCATGACTTCTAAGACTTCTCCTCTCGTGATAGGCCCTGCTGCCATAGTTGGAATCCTTAGCCCTCCTTGATTTTGGACAGCAAAGTCGAGTATTCCATCATTGAGTAAGATTGCTTCTTCATATATCATATCGGCCAGCCAATTACCCATATTACATTCAGGCCTTTCTTTAACCAAGGTAACTTCTAGTTCTCCGATGACCTCATCCATTATAGCACTTAGCTCTTCGCGATAGGGAGTGATCACAGCCTCAATATCATCATCGACTTCTATTAGATCTATAGGGGTAACCTGTTCATAGTCTATCTCTGTTCGAGAAAGATATGTTGTCTGACATGCACTGATCACCAACCATATGGCCATCATCCAATATGCTCTTCTCATCTAAAGTATAGTTCTACTTCTTTTCTAATTGCCTCTTTTACTTTGGCTGCTATGCTTTTATCGATACTTGTTCCTATCTGCATCAGTTGATTTTCAAACACTGATTTTTCGCCACTACCATATTCATCATAACTCTGAGTAACGCCAGCTATAACGTTGTCTTTCAATAACCCGATCATCTCCCATAACTGACCTGAGACATATATCTGCTGTGTTAGGTTGTGTTCATATTCTTTTTGGATGGAGATCAACATAGCATTCTTAAGATGGGTGTTATCCATGTCGCTAGCATTAAGCCGCATGATTAGACTCATGATGTTCAATCTTTCACAAAGCAAAGTCAATCGTTCATATGCTTGGATACGTAAGGCCTTGTCTTCTCCACTTTGGGTAAGCCTGATTTTCATTTGTTCAGTTGCCATATGGCCGCGCAAAAATTGTCGCATTAGAAAGTATACCACTAGTGCAGGGATGATATATCCTATAATTTGAAGCAGAGTCTGAATTAATTCCAAAGAAGTCGGTGTTATAATTAATGTCTCGATAATTACACATCAATGTTACCAATGAACTAACTTTGAGGCAATATCGTTTAGTCTACAAAATACAGGAAATGCCAGAAGTAATTGCTAAAAGTCCAGTACAGATTACCGAAAGTGCACTTAAGCAACTTCGAAGAATTAAGGAAGAGCAATCCCTTGATGACAATCATGGTCTCAGGATAGGTGTTAAAGGTGGAGGTTGTTCTGGTTTTACATATGTTCTGGGATTTGATGTTGCCAAAGAAAAAGATGAAGTCTTTGACCTTAATGGCATGAAGGTATTAATGGAGAAGTCCCACGGCATCTATCTCATAGGTATGGAGATTGGTTGGCATGAAGGACTCAACAACAGAGGATTTACATTTACTAATCCCAATGCGTCAGACACATGTGGTTGTGGGACGAGCTTCTCGGCATAAGCATTATAACAGCGATAATTCTTCTCGTAGTTTTTTTGACATTTTGGCTACGACCATATCATAAGAGTGATCTATTAGATCTTTAATGAATGAGTCATGTAGTTCGCGTTCGAGATAGACCGTATTCCAGTGTTTCTTATTCATATGAAACCCTGGGATGATGTCCGGATACTCTTCCCTTAACTCTATAGCCCTATCTGGATCGCATTTCAAGTTAACTCTTGCTTCATCTGCATCGAGTCCGCTCAAGGCAAATGCCTTACCCATGACTTTAAATACAAGTGTTGATTCATCAAAAGGAAACTCTTCTGTCACACCTTTTTTGGCGGAACAATACATCTGCAAATCTTCGTAATTCAAAGTATATCATTTATAAAGTTCGGGAAGTCTATATTTGTTTTTTATATATGCCGATAGGTCAAAATTGCAAATTCTATTAAGACTCATTAGATTACGTTGCCTTCTGTATAACAACATACTTGCACAAGCTGTGACCGTCGCTGGTCCATGTACCTTGATAATTCTTTGGTATCACGAAGAAGTCGCCTGCATAATACTTGTGCTTTTCGCCCGACATATCTGAAAGACTGATCATGCCAGATTGTAAGCATAATAATTGCTCTTTGGGCCAAGAAGTAATTATTGTTGTTCTGGGTTGTTCGGCTTTGAGAATGATCTTAAGTTCTATACCATCTGCAAGAGTTTGTTCATATCTACCATTATTATCCCAGACAATGTCAGTGCCTGATAAGAGAGACTTATCTAATAGATACGGTGTCTTAGCGGCATATGCCTTTGTGGAATCAACTCTTTGATTAGTGATGACAGACAACTCATAATGATAATTGTCGCCAGCTTGTACTTCCCATTTGCCAGAGAATCCCTTAGGAGCAAAAAAGAATTCACCAGAATGGAACGTCATATCATCCTGATCATCAAGATGAATTACACCTTTTCCTTGAAGTATATAAATAAATTCATCAAACCAAAAAGAGTCAAATGCCACCGTCCAAGACTCACTAGATACGACATATACACTTATCTCTTTTCCGCGATAGAGTCTTTTTTGAAAAAAATCACGCTCAGGTGTATCCTTCAATGTTATCTTTTCAAGGCCTATACCCGATAGAGCTTCTTTATCAAGTAAGACAGGCACAATATCATTAGAAAATTGACTGACGCCTACCTTAAAAAATAGGAGCATCAAAAAGACATATACGAATCGATTCATAATTCTATATTTAGAATATAAAATATAAGAAATGAACGAGACGCACTAAAGAAAAGCAAATATTAATGTTTCACTAATACTCGCATATAAATCTAAATAGGTCAATTATTTGCCACACCCTCTACAGGACATTTTGCCATTAGCATCTACCAGTTTCATAGAACTAAGGTTTTTAGCTGCGTAAGCTTGGATCCATCCCATCTTCTTGTCAATGTTATTAAGATCAATCTGATCTTTTCGAGCAGCCGAATGAATCTGATCTTGGTATTCTTGACGACCCCAACAATTAGGACAATAACCAGGTATCACTGGTGTTTTCTTGGAAAAAAATGATTTCAACTTTGACATACTACATAATTTCGACTAGCGAAGTTAATCGGCCAGTTCGGTTAAAAAATAAATTACCAAATTTTTATCCTATTCTGCATTTTTAGTGACAAATAAACGCGACCGAAAACTGAGAAATTATAGCATCTCAGCTACCGGAAAGTCTATTTTAAACTGAGCAAGATTGTGTATGTAATTGCTGATGATCTTATCTCCTATGTTGATAACGATATCTATGAGATTAGATTCATCAAAACCAGCCTGAAAAAACGCTTCTTTAACACTATCATCAACAGTACCTTTGTTAGCAGTAACAGCAAGTGTGAATTTTGCAAGTGCATCAAGACGCTCATCAAAACTCGCTGTACCTTTTCTTAACTCAATGATCTGCTCATCTGTGAATCCATTAAGTCCACCAAGGACAGTGTGCGCTGACTGACAGTATCTACATCCATTATATTGACTTACTACGAGATTGACAACTTCTCTTTCTTTCTTAGTAAGCGTGGACTTTCTATTTTGAAGAGCAAGGTAATCTGGTAGTGCAGTCTCATTTTTAGCATAATATGCATAAAGATTAGGAACAAAACCAAGACCTTTTTCTAATTGATCAAAGATTTGTTGATTGCTTTCTGATACTTCGGATTTTGCGGGGACGGTGAATCTTGACATTATTTTTAAATCTTATTGTTAATTAATAATACTAATATGAGGGAGTTATCCGCAGGATCAATAGGCTCTATTTCCCGAGTCATTATCAATTATTCCTTTTACACTTTGCTACAGAGGCAAAGAAGCATTAATGACACCTTTTTACCTTAAGATTTGGTGTTATAATTTGTATTCACGCTGTAATATCAACTAACCCGAAATTCGGAAGGCGAGACACCTTCATTCTTCTTAAAGAATCGACTAAAAGACTGGACATCATTAAATCCCACTTCATAGCCTATCTCTGAGATAGGACTATCTGTATAT
>CAZRXJ010000180.1:0-5395 GCA_964604025.1 uncultured Saprospiraceae bacterium
AGTATCATATCAATAAAGAGAAATAACCAACTTTGGGTTGTTCACAGCACTAGTTCTAATGGAGTTATTGAAGAAGATGTGATGGCTTCACTATATTGGAAGCCTATGATCTACAAGCTTGTCTCTTTGTCGTCATTAAGTAATTGAGCTCGTATGTCTTGGATAAAAAAAATACTAAAGTGGTTATCAATGGAAAAAGGTGAAAAAAGGATTAATCTCATTTTGTTTGGACCTCCAGGTTCAGGCAAAGGAACACAAGCAAAGATGTTGGAAGAACAATTTGATCTACTTCAGATTTCCACAGGTGATTTGTTTAGATACGAATTGGGAAACAATACTCCTCTTGGTCAAAAAGCGCGCACTTATATGGATAAGGGTCAGTTGGTACCAGATCAAGTGACCGTTGCTATGTTAAAGAACAAATTAGAGATGCATCCAGATGTCAAGGGCTACATCTTTGATGGGTTTCCTCGTACCATCCCTCAATCACAAGCACTTGATGAATTGTTAAAAGAGAGGGGGGAAAAAGTAAACAGCCTAATTTCTCTTGTTGTCAATGATGAAGAAATTGTAAAGAGATTATTAGAAAGAGGAAAGACCTCTGGAAGGGCTGATGATGCAAATGAAGAAGTGATCAGAGAGCGTATCTCTGTTTATAAATCAGAGACCTCTCCTGTCTATGATTATTATCATCAACAAAGTCTATCTCAAAAAATATCAGGTATAGGAGAAATATCAGATATTAATAATCGTCTAAATAATCTTATCTCCAGCCTCGCCTAAATTATAAAAATTGGCAGATCAAAATTTTGTTGATTATGTAAAGATATGTTGTCGCTCTGGTCATGGTGGTCGAGGCAGCTCTCACTTTAGACGAGATCGACTTACTGCCAAAGGAGGCCCAGACGGTGGTGATGGCGGTCGTGGAGGACACATCATCCTGAAAGGTAATGCGCAGCTTTGGACTTTGTTACATCTCAAATATCGCAAGCATGTCATAGCCAGCGAAGGCAGCCATGGTAGTGGTGCTCGCAAGACTGGTGCAGATGGTCAAGACGAGATACTTGAAGTCCCACTGGGTACAATAGCAAAAGATGTAGAATCAGGTGAGACCCTTTTTGAAATAAATGAAGAAGGTGAGACCAAGATTCTTTTAAAAGGAGGTGTCGGTGGTATGGGCAATTGGAATTTTAAATCTGCTACCAATCAGTCACCTCAGTATGCTCAACCAGGTGGAGAGGGTAAAGAAGAGTGGAAGATTCTTGAGTTGAAGTTACTTGCCGATGTAGGTCTTGTTGGTTTCCCCAATGCTGGAAAGTCAACACTTCTCTCTGTCGTAAGTGCAGCAAAACCTAAAATTGGAAATTACGCATTCACTACATTAACACCTAATCTTGGCATTGTGTCCTATAGAGATGCTAGGTCATTTGTAATGGCCGATATTCCTGGTATAATTGAAAAAGCACATGAAGGAAAGGGCTTAGGCATAAGGTTTCTAAGACACATAGAACGCAATGCTGTATTGCTCTTTGTTATTCCTGCGGATACAGATAGTATTAAAAGAGAATATGAAATACTTGTCAACGAACTTCAGATGTACAATCCTGAATTATTGCATAAACCAAGGGTGTTGGGAATTTCTAAAAAAGATCTTATAGATGATGAGCTACAGTCAATGATAGAAGAAGATCTTCCAGAAAATATTTCAACTGTTTTCTTTTCTGCCGTGTCTCAAGATGGGCTAACGGAATTGAAAGATATTATCTGGCAGGTACTTAATTAGAATATTTGCCTTGAGCATAATCAAATGCTTTAAGAAGCAAGGCACATGCTTCTTGAAGTTCCGACATACTGATGATCAAAGGAGGCGCAAGCCTAAAGCTTCTATTGTTAAAAAGAAACCAATCTATAATAACGCCAAGTTCAAAGGCGTGGGAAACAATATGCTTGAGATACTTTTTTCTTGTTGGTTCTACAGCCATCATAAGGCCTGCGCTTCTCACTTCTCTAATTATAGGATGTGCAGACAAGGTTTTAACTATATAAGTCGCTTTACTAGATACTTCAGAGATTAGATCCCCATTTAGTAAAACCTCAAGAGATGCATCCGCTGCTGCACATGATACCGGATGACCACCAAAAGTTGATATATGTCCTAATGCTGGATCACGTACAATCGTATCCATAATATCCTTAGAACTAACCACACCGGATATCGGCATGCCGCCGCCCATAGCTTTTCCAATTAACAAAACATCAGGAATGACATTATAATGTTCATAAGCAAATAATTTGCCTGTTCTACCAAATCCACTTTGAATCTCATCAAAGATCAACAACGCTCCTACTTCATCACATCTCTCTCGCAAAGCTTTTAAATAAGTCTTATCTGCCTTGATAACCCCAGCTTCACCTTGGACTACTTCACAAATAACAGATGACGTACGACAAGTGATCTTAAGAAAATCGTTCGTCACATTGAAATCTATATGCTTGATTCCCGGTATCAATGGCAGGTAGCTTGACTTATATGCTTCATCACTTCTGAGAGACTCTGCACCTTGTGTGGAACCGTGATAAGCATTACGACAGGCAATGATGTCATGGCGTCTGGTATATTTTTTAGCAATTTTCATGGCAAGTTCAGTTGCCTCAGTTCCTGCAGAGAGATAATATACAGATTGAAAATGCGGATTAAGAACAGTCAGCAATCTTGTGGCAAATGACACTTGTGGAGACTGCACATGTTCTCCATAGACCATAGTGTGTGTGTAGGTCTGAACTTGGTCTATAATAGCCCTAGTCACAGATGGATGACAATGGCCCAAAGAACTCACAGATATACCTGAGTTCATGTCATAATATCGCTTTCCATGCTTATCATATATATGTATACCCTCAGCCCGTTGGACCTCAAGTAACATCGGCAAGTCGCTAGTTTGCCCTACGTTAGAAAGATATAAATCACGGATTGACGGCATTTTATCTGTTTAACACGCTTTTAAGTGCATTATTAAGCAAGTAAGTAATCAAAACTATAATTTTAAGGGTCAAATTTAGTTTAATTGAGGCTTCTGAGTTCAGAAGAAGAAGCATCTCTAACTCATAACAAACATGAAATACTTCATATTCTTTTTTCTTTTCTTAGGAACGGTAAGTATGAATGCTCAGGGCATAGAGTTTTTCCACGGTTCATGGGAAGAAGCGCTTGAGCAAGCCCAGAAAGAAGAGAAACTAATTTTTGTGGATGCATATGCAACTTGGTGCGGACCTTGTAAGAGGATGGCAAAGAATGTCTTTACTGATGAAAGTGTAGGTGACTATTACAATCAAGCCTTCATTTCGATCAAGATGGATATGGAAAAGCCGAAGGGGCGTGATTTTGGACAAGAGTACCCTGTCTCTGCTTATCCAACTCTATTCTATATCAATGAGAAAGGAGAGTTACTAAAGAAGGTTGTTGGTGGTCGTGATGTTGCTTCGTTTTTAACATTAGGTCAAGAAATAGCTGGATCCTACGATCGTAGTGGAGATCTTGCTGCATTGTATGAAGAAGGCAATAGAGATTTCGAGTTGGTACTCAAATATGTTAAAGCCTTAAACAATGCAAACAAACCAAGTCTTAAAATAGCCAATGACTATCTAAGGGAAAACAAAAATATCTCTTCTGAAGAACGTGCCCAATTTTTATATGAAGCTCTTACAGCTTCTGACTCAAGACTTTTTAGTCTTTTTGTAAAGGATAGAAAAATTATCGAAGACTTAGTCGGTACAGAAGAAGTAGAGAGCAAAATAAAAGAGGCTTGTTGGCGTACCATCCAAAATGCCATTGATTTCGAGTCACCTGATCTTCTATCAGAGGCTAAACATAAAATGAGTAATCATCTTAAAAGTCAAGCAGAAGAGTTTAGATACCATGCAGACTACGAATATGCAAAAGCACAAGCGGATATCACCTTGCTCACTGATGCAGCACTAAACATTGCAAAAAAAACGGCTAAGAATGATCCTGAAAAATTACACGATTTATGTAATGAGTTACTTCATTATAAGTCCGTAGACGAATCCGTGATATCCTCATCTGAAAAAATAGCCAAGATGGCTGTTGACAAATCAGATAACACGCAGTACTTATTTACATATTCTAAAATTCTCTTGGCAAATAAAAAATCTAAAAAAGCCATAAAAAATGCTAAAAAAGCACTCGCTTCTACCAACAATCCGGCAGAACAAAAAGAGATCCAAGAGTGGCTTGAAAATATAGATACAAAATAATTGAAGCCTTCATATTTTTACAGTTTTATATTTAGTGCGCTCAGTCTGTTGTATGCCTCACAACTCCATGCCAGTATACGCTTTGAGCATATCAACATAGAGTCAGCGCTTGCTAAGTCAAAGGCAGAAAACAAACTAATTTTTATAGACGCCTATGCGACTTGGTGTGGTCCATGCAAAGTCATGGATAAAGTCTTTGAACAACAGACAGTAGGCAGTTATTTTAACTCTCAATTCATTAATATTAAAATTGATATGGATGGGCCTTATGGAGAGTTTCTTTTAAATCAATATGGTGTTGTTTGGCTTCCAACACTGCTCATTATAAATTCTGAGGGAGAAATAATTAGTAAAATCGACAAGTTGGTCTCCGGTGAAGAATTGATAGGATTGGCACAGGAAGCTTCTGCTCAAAGAAGAACAGCAAACCCTACCGTCTTCAATAGCACCCCTTTTCCATCTTCTAAAAAGAATCCTGCTGTCAATGACTACGACCCCAATGAAAAAGAATCTATCCTATATGTTTTAGATGAAAGGGGGTCCAGTGGACGGCCACACATCATGTTTCACGAGGCTTATCTTCATCTACAACTCAGAGATGGAAAACATGAAGCTGTTGTAAAAAAGTATCTGTCTACACAAGAAGATTGGAATACAGAAAAAAACATCAAATTCATCTTTGATTTTACAAACAGTGTTACGTCTGATTTATTTCAATATTGTATCAATAACAAAGCTCGTTTTGAAGAGGTTATTGGCAAAGAGAAAGTTTATACATCTTTTGCGTTTTTAATAAATCAAAGGCTTGAACAGGGTTACCCAAGACCTGGATTAGAAGAAACTATCGATCTCTTCAAACATTTGAATCCTATAACTGCAAAAGAAACAGGATATACATTTTACTTAGAAAAAATGTCAAGAGAAAATCACGAACTTGAATACATAAGTACGGCAGAGAAATATCTCGAGACAGTCAATCCACATAATCACCAAGTGGCTCATAAGTTAGCATTGTATAAACTCAATAGATCAGATTATAAAAACCATCTCGATGCATGTCTTACACTCATGACTGATGCAATTGTTTTAGAAGATCAGAATCCCGAGTATTATGCAACTC
>CAZRXJ010000181.1:0-5376 GCA_964604025.1 uncultured Saprospiraceae bacterium
ACATATATGATGAACTGCTGTTAGAAGATGACTCTTACTGCGGTTGTTATCAACGAGCCCATCTCTTATGTGTCTCACTGGACTGACCGTGAATATGATGTTTGCATCAGCGTTAAGTGCTTTTAATGTCTTAACGATAACATTTAGGTCGATAATGACATCCGCTACAGATGATAGCCTACGTTCAAAAAGATCACTTGGTTGTTTGTGACAATTAGCGACGATTCGATTAAGATGTTTATGATAAAAGTGCCATGCTGAACCCAAGGTTAGGAAGATAAAATCGGCTTGGGTTAAGAAATCTTGAACTTCATGCTTCTTTTGAGCCAGTAAACTGACTATCGCATCAGAATCCCCAGCATAAATGTCGCTATGTGTATCGTAGTGTACATATCTGTTATCAAGCTTGATTATATTATCCTTTTTATTGTAACTATGGTTTTCTTGAGTATCTAAGTTGCGCCTTATAGTCGAAGGATGATAAAGTGTACCAAAGGGATTTTTGAGAACATTGTGCTTATATCGTAGGAGTTTCCCCCCGATTGAAGCAGAAAAACATGATCCTAACATACAGATGGAACTGTCATACGTTATCTTTGTATGAGAAGGGATGTCATCCAGTTTGGTGCGTAGATTCATTGAAGATTCCGACTTTTAAAGAGATGGATAATATTGATATTAAGGCGTCGTTTTAGTAGTATCTATGGCCATAAGTCCAATAAGTGGGCTTTTAAGTGGTCAGAGGTTACTAACAAATAGTGTCAGATATTGTACATATTACATTTCTGACCAAAGTGTTGGCATGAAAATAGCTCTTATGATTACAATTCTACTTAATAAAGAAGAATACCCCCCAGTTAAACCACAAAAACCATGAGAAGAATAATTAATTCTATTCTAGTGGGGGCTTGCTTGTGTATATCACTTAGTGTGGTATCACAGGACATACATTTTTCACAGTTTTATATGTCCCCCCTTAATCTAAACCCTGCAATGACAGGCGTTTTTAACTGTGATCACAGATTGACGATGAATTATCGCAATCAATGGGCAGGAGTCGTCGGCTCTAATGCTTATAACACCGCTTCGGCATCTTATGATAGAAGATTGGCAGTAGGTCGAGATGACTATTTTGGTGCTGGTGTCACTTTATACAGAGATGTAGCAGGTAGCACCAAGTTCGGTACTAGTCAAGCCAAATTATCTTTTGCCTATACTAAGAAGATTGCAGGTCGTCGTAATGTCGGTCATTATCTAAGTATAGGTGCTGATGGTGGGTTGGTTCAGAGAAGAATTAGTATCAATGATCTTCAATGGCCTACACAAGTAAGCAATGGGGTTTTTGATGAGACTGCTGGTCAAGCAGAGAACATTCTTAATCCAGACTTTCTATATGCTGATTTTGCCGCAGGTCTTGTATGGTTTAGTAACCTTGGAGATAGAAAGTCATTTTATGGTGGTCTTTCTCTTCATCATCTGAATCAAGCTAATGTATCGTTTCTACAGAGATCGGAAAGATTATATAGTAGATTGACAGTACACGCAGGAGGAGAATATCCATTGAATACTAAGGTGAGTTTTAAGCCAGAACTTGTATTCATGTCTCAAGGCCCACATAGACAGATCAATGCTGGAACCAGCTTAAGATTTAAGATGGGAGGCGCAGGTAGAAATATTACGGATGACTTAGGTCAGTTTTTTCAGATAGGACTTTGGGCACGTGTCGGTAACAAGGTCGATGGTGGTATTCACTCAGATGCTATCATAGTAGTGAGCAGATTTGAATTTGACAGATATGGTATCGGTTTTAGCTATGATTACAACGTATCACAGCTTAGTGCAGCAGCAGCAGGCAACGGATCGTTTGAGTTATCATTCTTATACAAACTATGTGGCAATAGTTCAAGAGGAGTATACTGTCCTACTTTCTAAATAAAACATATACAAATAAATACATATGGCTCGAAGATTTCTTCGAGCCATTTTTTTATTTACTCTTTTCGTCTTTGCTAATTAATGTTTGTACCCATCTGAGTTCTCCAAAACTAACGTCAAATGGAATCCTCGGCCTGAGATCTCCAAGTGTTTCGTCCTCTTTAAGTTTTTCAAAATAAGGCAAAATCTTTTTTTGGCGTTCATGGCTCATGATCTGATCTATAGAAATTTTATCTTCTCGAAGCAACCTGTTCATGTGACTTTCAATCGTACTTACAGCCAACGATCTTATCTTGGCGATCTCACTTATGTCCTTGTCTTCGTTTAACAATTCAAGTGTGATACTATAAGTCTCTCCTTTTACTCTTTTACTTACCTTTTTATCTGGATCGAAGAGCTTTATTCTTTTATAGACTCTAGGTTCAGGATGAATTTTAATGGACCTATATTCTAATAAGTAAAAGTCGTTCATTTTTAACCACATGTCATTTACAAGAGAATCAACTACGTTTAGGTATCTTCTTATTTTTCCTTTTAACTTGAATTGTGAATAGTGATTCTCAAGCGGCTTTATAATTTGACCATGTATCTGCTCTGTAAAGTAATCTATTGCCTTTTTGGCTCTTTCAATTATGACATGAAGTTGTTGGTCGTCTTCTTTATAAGTGGCTATCAGACTTTTTAATTGTAATTGAAATTTTCCAGATGTAGTATTTAATTGTTTAAAAGCTTTGTCAATATCTTGTACTAATGCATAGACCTTGTCTTCTTCTGGAAGATGGGTGTCTTCGATTTCTTCATGCCACATCTCGATGTATGTGAGCAGCTTGTTGAAATTCCATTTTTCAAGTATGAGTATGTCTTCATATTCTGCTTTGGCTTGCGCTAGATGATCCATAGACAGTGCTACGGCTGATTGCTCGTCGTAGTACGATTTTATCTTTTGATCTATGATGATATTTTCTTGTCTGACAGGGGAGGTGAGATACAGGCCTTCCATGCTTCGACATCTACTTAGAGCTACATAAAGTTGTCCAGAAGCAAATGTATCTGCAATATCTAGTATCACCTGATCAAAGGTCAATCCCTGACTCTTATGTACTGTAACGGCCCAGGCTAGCTTGAGCGGATATTGAACAAAGCTACCGATGTCTTCTTTTAATACTTTTTTAGACTTTTTGTCGATTGTGTATTGTACATTTTTCCATTCTACAGTCTCTACTTTTATAGGTGGACTATTGTCGCATGTCACATAGAGTTCGTTATCAGACATACTGGTTATCAATCCTATCTTTCCATTGTAATAAAGACCTTCTGGGTGGTTGCGGATGAACATAACCTGGCAACCTTTCTTCAAGGTTATCGTCTCATCAATAGGATATGCTGAAGGTGAAAATCTACCATTGACTTCCGCTTCTAACTTGAATACTTCCGTATCTAAGGCTTCGAGTTGTCTGTTATTGATGGCCAATGTCTTTGCATTGTGTGTAGATAGTGTGATGATGTTCTTTTGATCTGCTATAGATTGTACACGTCTATTAAGTATCTCAAGATCTTGACTTACTTTGTTTCCTTGTCTTATATTATCGAGAATATTGATGAAGTCTTGATCATCTTGACGATATACCTTAGTCAACTCAATTGTGATGGTCTGTGCTTTATTCCATACCCAAGAATCAAAAAAGTATGCGCTCTTATAATAGTTAGAAAGTGTTCTAAAAGTGTCGTGATTGACTACTGGTGATAATTGATACAAGTCGCCGATCACTATCAATTGTACACCGCCAAAAGGTTCGTTGTTTTTTCTAATCCTCGATAAGGTGGCATCAATGGCATCCAGGAGGTCTGCTCTAACCATACTGATCTCATCTATGACTAACATTTCTAACTCAAGGAGTAATTGTATTCTTTCTTTTCTAATTTTTTGTGTGGAGGCTAATCTTCTACGATTGGTGAACTGCCCTGGATTGACATTGTCATTAGTTGGTATGAATCCAGTGGTTGGCAATTGAAACATGGAGTGAATCGTAACACCATTAGCATTGATTGCCGCTACTCCAGTAGGCGCTACCACGACTGTCCGTTTTTTAGTTTCTGCAAGAATCTCTTTAAGTAGGGTGGTCTTTCCGGTACCAGCACGACCAGTCAGAAATATGTTTGTCCTGGTGTGAAGGGCATATTCTTTCGCTATCTGGCTTGTCGTTAATTTCACATTTGAAAGTTACTAATTTTACTTAGGTCGACTATTAATTGGCTCTTAATCCTCTTTTACTATCTTTCACTTATGAAGATACCTCGCTCAAATGAGAATGATTATACCCGTGATATGGCTGACAAGAGAAGGTCATTTGTCAAGGAACAGACTAACTATGAATTAGAACATGTAGGTCACTATAGTGGTGCTCCACCTGTATACGCAGGTAACACTGAACACTTTATGGGTGTAGCTCAAGTACCGATTGGTTTAGCAGGCCCAGTATTGATCAATGGAGAACATGCAAAAGGTGAATTTTATATACCTCTTGCAACAACAGAAGGAACACTCGTAGCGAGTTATAATCGTGGGATGAAGTTGACAAGAGCTGCTGGCGGTATCACTACACATGTCATTGACGATAGTATGAATAGGGCTCCAGTGTTTGTCTTCGATGATGCAGGACGAGCGAGAGATTTTGGGTTATGGGTAGATGCTAATTTTGATAAACTCAAGGAGCTTGCAGAATCAACAACTTCTCGTGGTAAGCTTATCAGTATCCAACAATTTGCGGCAAGCAAAATCCGCTGGTTGAGATTCAACTACACATGTGGTGATGCAGCTGGTCAGAACATGGTAACTAAGGCTACACGTGCGGCATGTCAATGGATATTGGCGGAAAAAAGTGAAGGCCTTGATTGGTATTCATTAGCTGGTAATCTAGATACAGATAAGAAACACTCCTATATCAATTACTTACATACACGTGGCAAAAGGGTAGTGGCTGAGATCACATTGCCAAATGCCATGATGAGAGACAATCTCCGTACGGATGCCAGGACATTACATTATCAACGTAAGATATCCAATGTTGGAGCGATCATGGGCGGCTCGGTTAACAATGGAGCACATGCTGCTAATGGACTAACAGCTATGTTCATAGCTATGGGTCAAGATGTTGCCAATATCGCAGAATCGTCAGCGGCCATTGTACACGCCGAAGAGACCCTCGAAGGGGACTATTACTTCTCAGTAACAATACCATCGCTGATCATTGCAACATTTGGAGGTGGTACAGGTCTACCAACACAAAGAGAATGCCTTGAGATGATAGACTGCTATGGAGCTAATAGGGTCAACAAACTTGCTGAAATCATGGCCGCAGTTGTACTGGCTGGTGACCTATCTCTAAGCGCAGCAGTTATGACAGATGAATGGGTATCAAGTCATGAGCGTCTTGGACGCAA
>CAZRXJ010000182.1:0-5371 GCA_964604025.1 uncultured Saprospiraceae bacterium
ATATTGAATACTATTGATACAGATGAGGTATCCCAAGATGAGGCAGAAGCGGTTCAAAATATGATGGGATTTGCTACTTCACCTATCTTTTTAGCTTTTTCATCTTTGATCGGAAGCATTATAGGCGGATTGATATATGGACTAATTGGTTCTCTTTTCTTAAAAAAAGGGCAATAATAGAAACAGTAAAGCTCAGATAGAAAGAGAATACATTAAATAAAAAACTAATATAAACCTGAATAAAGTTAGCTTTGTTCAGGTTTTTTTATTGGTATATGGATATCTCATTAGTCATACCTCTTTACAACGAAGAAGAATCTCTACGTCCACTTGTCAAGTGGATAACTGAGGTCATGTCTCAGCATAATTATAAGTATGAGATTGTCTTTGTCAATGACGGTAGTAGCGATAAGAGCTGGTCGGTGGTCAAAGAGTTAAAAGAGCAACATAACGATCTTATAAAAGCGATCAGCTTCAGAAGAAACTATGGTAAGGCAGCAGCTCTTGATCAGGGATTTGACATTGCGACAGGAGCAGTTGTGATCACTATGGATGCTGATCTACAAGATAGTCCAGAGGAGATAGATCCATTGTATAAGATGATAACACAAGATGGTTATGATCTTGTATCTGGATGGAAGAAAAAACGCCATGACCCGATAACGAAGACAGTGCCGAGTAAACTGTTTAATGCTGTTGCAAGAAAGGTCAGTCACATCCCTTTGCATGATTTCAATTGTGGGTTAAAAGCATATAAAAACGAAGTAGTCAAAGACATCCATGTCTATGGTGATATGCACAGGTGGATGCCCGTACTGGCCAAGTGGCAAGGCTATGGCAACATAGGAGAAAAAGTTGTGGCACATAAAGCGCGCGAGTTTGGTGTTTCAAAATTTGGCGCCAAGAGATTGATCAGTGGTTTTCTGGATTTGCTTTCATTATTTTTTGTAGGCAAGTTCAATAAGAAGCCAATGCACTTCTTCGGTACATTAGGTATAGTATCCATTGCGACCGGCGTGATCGCTTTAATCTACCTGTCCATTATGAAGGTATTCTTTGATATGCCGAGGATACAAGATAGACCTCTGTTCTTCTTTGGTCTACTTACCTTAATCATTGGTACTCAGTTGTTCTTAACAGGATTCATAGCCGAGTTGGTCAATGACTCAAGAGCCAAGAAAAGCAGTTATAACATAAGTGAGAGACTGCTTTAACATAATACCAACCTGGATACTCTGATTGCCGTATATATATAAGACGTTAATAAGTATGGATATAAAAATTATATTTTTCCTGCTCGTTTCATGTTTCCTTTTTTCTTGCTCTGAAAAATCTTCTTTGGTTTGTTATAGTTTTGACGAAAGACAATGTCTGACTGATCCTTGGGTATCGGCTAATCCAACTTCTCTATCTTCAGACATAGTTAGCTACCTCAACGATCAAGAAATCGAAATAGAAAATATCCATATTGATCCTGCCTATCATGAAGTTGCTTGCTTGGCATGTGAAGTTTGTCCATCAGGACCAAGGATATACATTCAAGTTCGAGCGTCTCTTCAAGCAACAACGGAACGACTTCCTCTGCTTTCATTAATGCAAGCTAACTGTTCTAACATCTTCTGAGAAAATGCACCTTGTTATTAATATCCATTGTTTATACTTTCGCATCTTATGTCGCAAAGTATGGGAAAACTAGTTTTATCATTTTTGTTATTACTATCGGTAGTATCCATATATAGCCAAGATCACTTTTTGGTGGAGTTAGAAAAATTCACACCTCCTGAACAAGATGTTATTAGAAGCATCAAAGACTTTCCAGCTGAGAACTTTCTAGCGAAAGACTTGAGCGGAGAAGAACACTTTCTAGGTAACTATAGAGAACAAGCCGTTATACTGTGGTTCTGGAGTATAGATGACCCTATCTCCTTGAAATGGTTGTCGACGCTCAATTTAATCCAAATCGAACATTTAGAAAAGTTAAAAATCTTTGGGTTTGGAAAAGAAAATAAAGAGGCCATAGAACACGTACTCAGTAATGAAGCAATCATATTTTCTAACTTTCCTAATGGTACTTTATTTGGTGATGCAGTATATGGAGGAGATCTTGGATTAGGCCGTATGTTCTTCATAGATACATATGGTGTTGTCAAAGAAGTACTTCCAAGATCTTTTTTCGAGTCCACGGATGTCCAAGAAGCCATACCGATGATAGAAGAAATCATCGAAAAGATCGCTTACTAAATCTATTGAACGCTGTCAAGCTAAAACATACCTTTGCGCCCTATCCACAAAGAATAGACTGTCTATCATGTACGGAGTCAAAGAAATATACTACACAATCCAAGGAGAGGGCTACCATACTGGTCGAGCTGCGGTCTTCCTTAGATTTAGTGGTTGTAATCTTTGGTCAGGCTTGGAAAAAGATAGAGCTGCCGCGCAATGCAGATTTTGTGATACAGACTTCTGGGGAACAGATGGCATCAACGGGGGCAAATATGAAGCTGAAAAACTAGCCCAACTCTGTAAGTCTTTATGGCCCGATAATATCAAATCAAAACCCTATATAGTCTGTACTGGAGGTGAACCTTTGTTACAGCTCGATGCCCAGCTCATCAAGTCGCTTCATAAAGTGGGGTTTACAATTGCTATAGAGTCTAATGGTACACTACCCATACCAGAAGGCATTGATTGGGTGTGTATAAGTCCAAAACTTCAAACCGAACTAGTAGTAACTAGCGGGCATGAACTCAAGCTAGTATATCCACAAGAAGGCATTGATCTTTCTTACTATGAACAGCTCAACTTCGATTATCTATCTCTTCAACCTCTTGATAACGACGCTCAAGCTGATCATACAAAAGCATGCATTGACATTATAAAAAGAAATCCAAGATGGAGGCTTAGTCTTCAGACTCATAAATATGTAGGCATCCCTTAGTCAGCATCTTTTGGATATAACCTAGCTCTATCGATTAAATCTTTATAAAGATCATTCTGTTCGAGAATAGCTCTATTACCAATTAGTACAAATTGTTCTCGGGCTCTTGTTATAGCTACATTAAGTTTGCGATCTACCTGATCATCTGATAGTGAGACTAAAGCCTTCAATTGAAAAGAATAGTTCATACAACATGACATAACTATAAAGTCTCTAGCTCCTCCTTGATATCGCTCGACTGTATCAATTGTAATCAGATCCATATACTCACTATAATCTTTTCTTAATCTCTGTCTAATCGCGGCGATTTGTGCACGATATGGAGTGATAACACCTAACGTACTTTTGCTGATAACTAAGTTATTATTTTGACATCTTTGTAATATGTCTTTGCATACATTATAAACGAGATTTGCCTCTATCTCATTGACTTTTATACTTTCACTCTTAAGATCTACATCACTTGGTATGTATAAAATTCGATCGAGCGACATACTTTCTTTTTCGAATACCGTGGATGCTTTAAGTCTATTTATACTCTTTATTGGTTTTAATTGTTGATTATAAAAGTGATCATTAACAAATGACATAATATCCACATGCATTCTGCCTTGATAAGTCAGTTGACCTATCGCATGATCCCAACCATTCTTTAATGCCGTCGTATACATCCTTTCAAATAATGATGAGGACAAAGACTTAAAACCTATTTTTTTTAACCTTTCATCTTCAACATCGGTATAAGAATCATCTTGTCTTACAACAGCAGGAAGTTGAAGATGATCTCCGATTAATACAAACTTCCCTACTCTACTCAATAAACCAATAAGAGATGGTTCTAGGATCTGAGATGCTTCATCAACTATTGCAATATCAAAATTGATTAACTCGAACAAACTGACTTTACCAACTACTGAAGCTATCGTTCCGACATAAACCTGTTCTTTTGAGAGCCGAGATCGCAGATCTTTGCGATTGTTAATATCCTTAATTTTATTTTCTAACAGATGAGATACAAACTTCTTACCAGTGCTATATCGTGAACCTATTCTAATAAATGAAGGATTAGGTTCTAACGTATACAATGCTTCACAAATCTCATCAACCGCTCTATTAGTATATGCTAAAAACAAAACTCTGTCTCGCTCATGAGATATAAAATGATGGGCCATCTCTCGTAACATAACACTGGTCTTCCCTGTTCCAGGAGGGCCCCATAGTAGATAGTAATCTTTTGATTTTATAATTTCTGAAAAAATTTGTTGCTGTTCATCAGTGAGGTGATGCCCGCAACTTACAGGAGTTACGTCATAAGCTTCTGGTGGTCTTCTACACATTATTAGACTGCGATATACTTTATCTGCTCTTGCAAACTCATATATGCTACGTGTCATTTCATAATAACTATTTTCTAATGTATCATGCTCAATATGCCAGAAGCGAAATTGTTCAAACACTGAAGAATTCTCCTGTCGACTTCTTAATCTTATCAGCACGGATGTGTCATCCATGCTTAGTATGGTTACTTTGAATACTTGCTGCTTTAAGATGGGGCCTTTCCCTTCTTGATGCGGATACAATACACCTAAATCTCCAACTCTAAAATTACTGAGAAGAGCAGATAACTTTGATACTTTCAATCTGATGAACGGATCTTTAGTTGCACTATAATTTTCTTCAATCTCAAGATGATTGATTATATTAAACTGTTCTTTCTTTGTTTCTAAATCTTGCATCCATAGTGCGGCCAGTCCATTCGATCTATCGGAGCCTTCATTACCCAACTTATTTATAAAAAGTTCTCTTAGCGTGAATCTCAAAAACAAATTAGCATATATACGTTCTTCGGTGTCCAATGTCTTTATAGCCTTGAAAAATGCATTGAGATCGGTTCTTAAAAACCCTTTAATCTTATTGGCATGCTTACTGGCATACTCTTGATAATAAGTAACAAAGTCATCATGCGCTAACAAAGATCTGTCATGAATATAGAGGAGGTTTCTCTCTTTGATTGCTTCTCTTTGTTCTGACTTCAGAGCTGGTGCATATCTCAATTGATTGGTTGATTCTTTACTATATAATATAAAGTTGTTCCGTTTCAATTTGGAGCCATAGACTGATTCTATGAGCATATCATATAACAATGTCTGATGATAGTGATTATTGGCTAAGCCATAACTATTAGGTTTAAAAGCACTTCCACTTTTCAATTCTATGATAGAAGCGCCTTGTTCGTTAATTGAAAAAAGGTCTAATCTACCCTGAATCCCATATTTGTTGGAATAAAACGCTGGTTCAATCTGACAGTCATTAGCAGTAATGTTAATCTGGCTTAGTCCGTCAACTACAACTTCTTTAATATGATCAAAGTGACTTTCTAAAAGTACCATCATCTCTCTAACTTCTTGATCCGATAGAAGTGCTATACCCAAC
>CAZRXJ010000183.1:0-5325 GCA_964604025.1 uncultured Saprospiraceae bacterium
GGTATTAAAGATTCCCATGCGAATAATTATAATCAATCACTAAAATAGACTTAATGAGTGAGATGTCTTGATTTACTTATAGAATCTATAGAATAAGAATGCTCAATTTCCTTTTGCTTATATCGTATAATCTTACTTCATTCAATTCATTCTATATATTGTAACCAACATTGTCCGATAGTACATCGAAATGCACCTCTGAAAAGTCAGTTGATATTCACATGACCCAACTTATAAAAAGAATCAGAGAATATTTCTATAAATAAAGTTATCATTACGCCAAATTTATTTATGCCCCTAAAGTGCATACTGATATGAAGTGAGAAATAGGGATTAATGTAAATAGGCTGTATAGGTGATCCAACAGTCCAAGCCGCATCATTGCAATCGACAAAATCTAGTTTTCACTAAATATTCAAAGCACAAACATTTTCAAATTATACTATGAACATTCAACGTTCTTTTTTTGCCTTCATCATTTATTTATTTTTTGTCCCCTTTGCACAGGGCCAAATAGACATCGATAAGCTTAAGCACGCTTCAGAAGATCACGCACATCAAGATAGTTCCTATCATTGTGGTATGTGCAATGCCAATTTATTTGGCTCTCATGAAGCGACAATTATCGATAATAACCAACTACACATTCATGGTATTGGAACAGATGAGAACAGAAGTCCTTTTCATTGTTCAGGATGTAGTAGTCACCTAGGATATTATAACCACGAGCATGATCACTACGAAGTAGACCTTAAATCATTAGACCAAAAGAGTACAGGTAAGTTTCATTGTGCTGCTTGTCAATTGCCTATTTTTGATGAACAAGAACTAACTAGTAGCGACGAGTTTTCTTCTCATTTTAAGCAACCCATTGATCAAGATAGAATTGTTGTTAAGGGAATAGAAAAATTTTATAAAGTCGCTGGTTCACATATATCTTGTAAAGCTTGCAATGGTCGACTAGGTGAAGTAAGCCTTAATGATAGTCGGGGATTTGGTTTAAGGATAAATTTAGGGGCAGTTAAAAAGAAAAAAGGGAGAAGACGTTAGCAATAGAACTACTAACTGATTTATAATTACATCATGAGAAAGGTTTTGATGTTTTCGGTTCAAATATTTATAAAACATTAAAGATGAGTTTAGGGTCATTTATATGGGCAGATCTTTCAACATATAATACTCAAAAATCAATTCAATTTTATAAATCTGTATTTGGTTGGCAGATAACAGATCTCAATCAATATCACTTAGCACAAGTAAATTCTTCTAACATTGCTGGCATATTTGAGACTCCAGAGTATCTGAAAAAACTAAGAATGCCTCACTTCTGGATGAGTTACTTTCAAGTAGATTCTACAGAAGATACTGTAGAGGTCGCCAAAAGTCTCAAAGGCAAAATAGAAGTTGATTCGACCCAATTTTACAACGGAAAGATTGCTCTCATCAGAGATCCTCAAGGAGCTGGTTTTACCATATATGATGGTGATGGTTTATATTTTGACAATGACAAAGTAAAAGGCTCTTTTATAAAGACAGAATTACACGTTTCTAATATCAAGAATATTTTACCTTTTTATTCTTCAATATTCAATTGGAATATAACAATATCTGATGCCCAAGTATACAAAGTAAGTATAGAAGGTAATGAAAACATGATCTCTATCATGGAAGTAGACAACCTACAAAAAGGCAGTTATGAATATTGGGTAACCACCATTCTTGTAAAAAATATAAATCAAACAACTAAACTTATACAAGATCATGGCGGAAGTCTTATCGCTCAAGAAGAATACAGAAATTTGATGTCAGACAATTCTGGGGAGGCATTCTTTTATATTGAAGAGAATGATAATTCCTAGTCTCCTTATACTTTAAAAAAGATACCCTTTTTATAAAGAAAGAAACACAATCCCCACATCAATCCTAATACAAAAAATCCATTGATTACAGCAAGGCCTAATTCGTGTATGCCCATTGCACCAAAAATACTGTAGGAAAAAACCTTTCCAAAACCACCCAACCATTGTACCCCTATCGTCTCTCCAAAGAGATAAATAAAAATAGAATTCATACCGACGATAGCAAAGAATTTTGTCCATCTTTTATACCCTCTTATATCTACAAACCAATAGAAAAAAGCTAATGTCAGTAAGGCCCATCCTCCACTGGCTAGAGCAAATGATGACGTAGCGATTCTTTTTATAATTGGAGTTATACCGAGTAGGTCGAGTCCATAGCCTAGAACCAATCCTATAAACCCACCAATTACTAAATATTTTAATTTGTCGTTATCAGACTGATCACTTAATAATAACTTGCCACAGACAGCACCCCAGATTGTATGTGCAGCTGTTGGTAGGCAGTTAATGGTCACCCAACCACCTCCATCATCAATCTTACCCATTAATATCATATCTAACCATGAGCCAAAATTTTCATCTTTTATAAAGGGTGTAACTGGATCATATAAACGGTAACACACTTCCGCTAAGAGCAAACAAATAACAGCCGCTCCTATCTGTTTCTTCCATGAATATTGTAATAATAAGAAAGTGACCAGTATTGTAAAAGACAATTGTGTCAGTACATTCCATAACTCCCATACGATCCTTCCACTATAGACACAATGTAGTCCTGTACCAAATAGAAATAGCAGCAGACATCGAATCAAAATGTGGCGAAAGGCGTCATGCCAACTATCACCTTTCTTCAATCGACTCTTAAGCGAAAAAGGCATAGCCACTCCAACGATAAACATAAAAAATGGTTGGATCAAATCCCAGAAGCGCAATCCATTCCATGGATGATGATGAAATTGTTGAATAACCTGATGCCCAAAACCAGTTGGAAAATAATCAGTCAAAGCATGATAAACCATCGCTGCTTCAGCCATCAACAAGAACATCGTTATACCACGAAATACATCTAAGGAATATAAACGAGATGAGTTTGGTTTGTTCATCTTTTGGTATTTGACAATAGTCAGACCTCAAGATAACTAGACATTGCATTATTATTAATAAAATCTCTGTTACAGGTGACTTTCTAAAATATGGGTTTTGTCATTTTACTTCATTGCTCATAGATAACTCCAGTCTTGTTATTGCAATCAATTGAAAAATCTTCTCTCAAAAATTTCCTAAAATTGGAATAGGCATTTGTAATCTCCAAGTAAGCAAGTACTTAATCTTCAATACTTTGACTCTTCCATATAACAGGAAGGATCAATAACAAGGCCAACACCAAAGCCCCCAAGGATAAATACAAAATATTCTCAAAATCAGACGCTCCCAAAAAGAGTGCTGCTAGTGCTGGCCCAACGGCTCTACCTGCCATATTGACGACGGTACCAACAGTAACGATTCTGCCAAGCATATCAAACCGTCCCTGCATCTGCTGATAGTAGGGTATCAGGACTGACCAGAAAGCGCCCATCATACAGCTACCGCCTATGAAGACAAGAGCGAACTCTGAACGAAATAGTGTCGCGATACTTATAGCCATCAACATCATCGCAATAATTATAGGCCATTTCTGACCAAATCGATTGCCCATCTTGATCACAGCGAAAGCACCAAAGACTGATACCAATGCACCCAAACTGAGTGACAATCCAATAAACTCTACAGGTTGTCCAGCTTCTTTGGCGATACGCTCCGTATAAGTATAGGTTACGCCACCAGCTAATTGTAAAAGAAAGTAGGACAAGAGACTTAGTACTACTAGCCGATTCTTGAATAAACTATGCAAAGAATTGAAATCCTTCGACTCAAGTCCAGATTCAAATTGGACGATGACTCCTGAGAAAATCAAGCTGATCAATGCCATACCTGCCAGTGTATAAAATCCAACTTGAAAACCTTGATCTTCAATAAAGTAAGGAAGTAAAAATAAGGCGACTCCACTGATCACAGCATAACTGATGATATATATGCTGAATGCTTTAATCGAATCCTTAAGTGCTGAGAAGCTAGCTAGAGAACTTGCATATAGAACACCTCCTGCCAGGCCACTAAAGAATCTAATAAGAAGTAATGAAGCTGCACTGTCACACCACACAGAGGCTAAGTCAAATAGGATTAATCCAACACATGCCAGTCTAATCAAATGAAGCAACCTAACCTTACCAATTAATAGAGTTGCAGCTAGTCCTCCTATAGCCAGTGCACTAATATTAGAGAATGTGATCCAACCTACCATCGACCTGTCTAAAGCAAGTTGGTCAACAATGGCACCTATCAATATAGGCAGTATCACTGTATAGCCTAGTCCAGTGACACCCATAAATCCAGTCTTGATAATAGTGGCTGTTGATGGTGAGGTCATGTGATGTAAATCTACTGAATCTATCCCACCTGACTCATTATAGTAGCCAAGTCATTCTCGCTAACATATTATAGATAATATTAATATCTGGCAAGGTTTTGGTTGTATTTAGCAAAACTACCAATCCATGAAGAACATTTTTACATCCCTCGTGATGCTACTATGCATCAGTACATTTGGCATCAGCCAGTCTAATCAGCAAGCCGTTATCATTTTGTCTTCTTCCAGCACCCCCGCTTACATAGGTGAGATGAAAGAGAGTCTTAAAGATTATGGTCTTATACTCAACGTAGAAAAAGAGCTTTGGAAGAATCAAGGCGAACTCCAAGAATTTGCATTTACACTTACTAATATGGTCAGCAAAAATGCGAAGTCATTTGAGTTCAAGTACAATGAGATCAACAAGCATCAGATATTTCTGGTCTATCCTTTAGGAGATGACAAGTACGGTCAGGTGATGACCGATATCAATTATATGACGACAGAGATACTTCCTCTTGTGATCACTAACGAGATCAAGCGTCAGAAGCCAATCCTACACAGGTCCTATAGCAAATCAGGTGGTCCATATAGGCAATCTATAGTCATGAGTGATCTTAAAAGATTGGCCATTGACATGAAAGAAACAGTCGACATGTATCGCGCGATTAAAGCCGATCAAGTCATAGGTAAGTCTATATCAGGCTTGACTTACACATACAATGGCGAATACATAGAACACCCTGCTGGCATCAATCTTCAAGATATGACTGCCGATGTACTTATAGAAGAACTAGAAGAAGATGTAAAGATCCTTAACATTTGGTCCGATGCACCTATCAAAGAATTAATCACCGGAACTACAATAGCCGGTCAGCGATAATAGCAAAATATAAAGGTGGATTATAATGATGAAGCATCAGAACGCAAATTCTGGTGCTTTTTTTGTTTATCGGTTATCAGTTTCGGTTATCGGTTATCGGTTATCGGTTATCGGTTATCGGTTATCGGTTATCGGTT
>CAZRXJ010000184.1:0-2440 GCA_964604025.1 uncultured Saprospiraceae bacterium
TGGGATAGCAAAAAGAGCATGCGATGAGTTGATTACATTTTCTAAAATCAAAAGCCCTTTTGGAGTAGGTAAAACTTTATCCGCAAAACCAGAATACCAAATGCAAATAGCAGAGGCACAAGGCAAATATTTGGCGGCAGCCGCACTCCTCTCTCTAACTATAAAGGAAGTTGAAAAAGAGGTAGAGTCTGGACCATGTAGCATCCAGATGAAGGCAAAGATTAGATTAGCTGCTGCTCAATCAACAGAACTGGCTCATCAAGCAGTCCAAGAAGCATATAGGATCTGTGGAGGTTCATCCATTTGGGATACACACAAGATGTCAGAATTACTACGTGACATGAATGTCGTCACCCAGCATGGCATGGTCTCAAGGGGCAATATGAGAACTGTTGGAGCGGTGCTAACTGGCAATAAGGTACCCGAGGTGTTGTTGTAATAGCATGCTGTCATATTATTTCTTGATTGATTCTGATCCTTATAATTGAAGTCTATTATAATTCTAATAGTATAAGATATCTTAGCAAAGAATCGACAAGACAGTCTGTATGCAATATCGCTGGTTAAAGTACATCGTCATTTTTCTTTTGGTACTCATACTAGGTGGAGGTTTGTATATCTACAATTATGCGATGTCTCTTCTGGCTCCACGTCCTTCCATGTTGGATTCACCTACTACGATTATAGGATTTAACCATATTGGTATATCAGTCATGGATCTAGATAAGATGATAGAATTTTATCAGACAGCGTCTAACTATGAGGTGATTAGAAGATATGATATCACTAATAATGCTGCTGCTAATGCATTGTACGACAAAGATTCAATCTCATATGAAACGGCTTTACTTAAAGGTCCAAATATGTTGCTAGAGTTGACTGAGTTCAAAGAACAAACTGATACCATTATTTCTAAGATGCCATTTTATGGACCTGGCATGACACATACTTGTTACCAGGGTCCAGCAGATCTACCTGTATACGATAAGTTTAAGTCTGCTGGTGCTGATATATTGAGTCGGGGTACTGGACCTGTAGAAGTAAGTAGTGCCAGAGTATCTTATGCTTATGGATATGATCCTGAAGGCAATATGATGGAATTAGAACATATGCCGGACATACTTGTCAGAATGGCCATAGGTAAGAAGTGGGCTAAAGAAAACCCTATATGGATGACCCAAGTGGCACTTATCAGTCCTGATGTCAAGAGACTAATGGCGTATTATGAAAAAGTATTGGAGATTGAGCCTTATCGTATTAATAGTTATGGTCCCAGTTTATTCATGGATGCTATAGTAGATTATAATAACGTTACGTCTGAAGGTGTATGGTTTGGCATGGATACTCAAGGCAAAAAACTCGAGATGATGCAATTCACTAATCCCAGTACTGAACATAGACAGACACCTCGTCGATTGACAGATCTTGGTTATTCATTTTCTTTTGAAGTTGGCGACATACAGCAAGAGTATAAAAGGCTACAGAACAAAGGAGTCAACTTTGTTAGTAGTCCTCAAAAGATGCAGGATTTCTGGGAAGTATATGCACAAGATCCAGATGGCAATATTTTCTCTCTTCGACAGATCATAGAAGAAGATTCTCCATTATCACTTAAGAACATGTAAGTCATGTTAAAAAAAGCCCTTCGAGTTCTTCTCGTACTTGTGATCATTGCTGTTCTATTTCTGTGGTTCATATGGACAAGACTTACTGTAGGTTCTACTGAACATATAACGGCAGATATTACCACTGAAGAACTCTTCAACACTAGATGTGGTATCTGTCATGGAGGGGCCATAGCAGAAGCGCCTAACATATCTGCATTAAAATTGCTTCCTGAAGATGCTATAGTCGCTGCACTAAAGACAGGGGTAATGAAAAATCAAGCCATCACATTGACAGACCAACAACATAAGGCTCTAGCATCTTATATATCAGAGGTCGATAGCGATGCCATCGAAGCCGAAGGTGTCATCAAAGGAAAATGCTCAGAGGACGATTATCTCAGTGATCTTGATGCTTATCCCAGGGTAGATACGTGGGGCTTTGGTCTTTCTAATCAAAGATATTATGACAAAGCCGACCTATTGTTAAATGCTGAAAATGTATCCAATTTAAAGCTGGATTGGGCATTTGCATTTCCTAACTCCTCACGTGCAAGAGTTCAGCCAACTATAGCAGGCAATACACTTTTTACAGCCAGTCAAACTGGTACTATCTATGCACTTGACAGACATACTGGTTGTACTCGTTGGACATATCAAGCTAATGCTGAAATAAGGAGTGCACTCGTGATCGGTAGAGACTCAACGGGTAGAGCCAATCGACTCTACTTTGGTGATTTTTTTGCCCATGTGTATGCCCTAGATCTTGATACGCAGCAATTGCTGTGGAAGAAAGACATCAGCGATCATGAGGCTGCTACAATTACTGGAACGCT
>CAZRXJ010000184.1:2540-5301 GCA_964604025.1 uncultured Saprospiraceae bacterium
TGTCTTTACATCGGAACTGGTGAAAACTATACTCGACCAGCAACGAACACAAGTGATGCAATTATAGCTTTTGACCTAGCCACCGGTAATAAACGTTGGATCAGGCAGACTATGCCAAAAGATGTATGGAATGCTGCTTGTGTAACCCTAACCAGTCGTGCTAACTGTCCAGAAGACTTTGGGCCAGATGCGGATTTTGGTGCACCTCCTATTCTAGTGAATTATAATGGCAAGGACATTATTCTCGCAGGTCAAAAGTCAGGTCATGTATATGCACTTGATCCAGATGATGATGGTCGCATATTATGGACTCAACTTGTAGGGAGAGGTGGATTTATGGGCGGTATACATTGGGGTATGGCAACAGATGGAGAGGTGCTTTATGTACCCATTAATGATAGAGGGCTTTATGATCTCAACAAAGACAAGCCCAAGTCCCCTGGTCTACATGCTGTTGATATCAGCGATGGATCTATCCTTTGGTCGACAATCGAAAAAGATCGTTGTGGCACATTCGAATTAAGAGGTTGTGGGCCAGGTCTATCTGCTGCCATCACATTGACTCCTGAAGTTGTCTTCGCAGGTACGCTTGATGGATGGATGAAAGCATATGCAAAAGAAGATGGTAGAGAGCTATGGTCTTATGATACGAAACGAGATTATCAGTCTGTTAATAGTGTCAGAGCATTTGGTGGAGCGATAGATTCTGATGGCCCTATCGTAGTAGAGGACCAAGTCTTCGTTTCATCTGGCTATGCTAAGTTTGCAGAAAAGGAAGGCAATGTCGTTTTGGCATTTTCAATTTCAGATTGATCTCATACGGTTTGATCTGTTGCATAATTCATGCATATTGCATACATTTACATACAAAAAGATGCCACTACTTCAGATCAGAGATGTACCCAAAGAGATTCATGAAAAACTCGCGAAAAAAGCTAAAGAAGAACGTAGAAGTCTTTCTCAGCAGGCATTATACTTATTAGAAAAAATTCTTCAAGAAGAGCAAGATCAAAAGTCCAGAAGAAAGTTGCTCATTTCTAATATCCGTAAACATGGAAAAGACAAATTGACGTTGAGCGATCCCACAAAAATAATAAGATCTGATAGAGGGCGATGATATGGATAATTGACGCCAGTGCAGCTATTGAAATAGTTCTGGGACGTAAACATTCTAAATCTATTGGAGCTATTCTTCAGGATGCCGAAGAAGTTATTGCTCCTGATCTTTTTATAGCAGAGACGGCCAATGTATTTTGGAAATATTTTAGATTCGAAGGTCTTTCTAAAGATGACTATATCCACTATACCAAGATGACACATTCATTATCTGACGAGTTTATAGAACACACAAAGATTTTGGATAAAGCATTGTATATAGCCTTGCTGCACGAAGTGACCGTTTATGATGCACTATATTTAGCCTTAGCTTCGATGATCGAGGGTGCAGGCATTGTTTCATTGGACAAAAAAATGCGCAAGACTGCTGATAGTCTGCAAATTACAGTCAATTCATTTTGATGCTTAGAATTATAAATTATTCAAGGTGCCCACAATATCAAGTTGGACAGATCTGAACAATTATTTTTAGTTATGGCAAGATTTCAGTCAAGATATAAATGAATGAACATTTGGAATAAAAAGATAAAAATAGGTCTACTGATCTTCTTCGTCTTGATCTTTTTGATTCCAAGTCTCTTGTATATTTCAGCTATTGATTTATCTAAGAGTTATACAGCCAATGTCGATGCACTTCCCATGTATGATCGTACTCAGGTAAATGGAACATTTAGAATTTCAGCTAATGGATTTGAATTTAAGGTACGTGTAGCAGGTCTTCAGAATACAGGAGATAATATAATTCTGTTACACGGCTTTCCCCAAACATCGAGTATATGGGAACCAACTATGAAACATGTCTCAAAACAAGGCTATCGAATTCTGGCCTTTGATCAACGTGGATATAGTCCAGGTGCGAGACCTAAGGGAGTAGAACAATATGATATTGACTTCCTTGTCGAAGACTTATTGGCAGTAGCTGATGAGATCGGATTTGATACCTTCCACCTAGTAGGTCATGATTGGGGAGCATCAGTAGGCTGGAAGACTGTCATGGATCATCCTAATAGGATCAAGACTTGGACAGCTCTGTCCATTCCTCATATAGCAGTATTCCAAGATGCGCTTACAAATCATCCTGAACAACAGAAGCGAAGTAGTTATATCTCTAAGTTGCAAACACCTGTTTTGCCAGAGTTTCTTTTTGTTCTTAATCGAGATAAGATGATGGATAATGTAAAAGGAATCTGGAGAGACGAAGATATCGCTGATGCAAATGCGCTTTTTGCAGAACATGGTGCACTAACAAGTGCGGTCAATTGGTATAGAGCAGCGGATCTCACCAATCAAAGTCAAGAAGAAATCAGAAAGACGATCATACGTCCTACTTTATTCATATGGGGTAATCAAGATCAAGTGATTGCAGGTGATATAATCCCCTTGCAAAAGGGATTAATTGAATCTTATTATAAAGAAATAGAATTGACAGCTGGCCATTCATTGATACAAGAAAAACAAGATACAATCACTTCGCTCTTGCTTGAACATTGGCATCAATGATAGCAGCGATCTATTATTTCTTGAATTCATTCAGGCTAGAGACATCCACCAGTTCACTAGTAAACTGGAATGTCTGGGATAATCTTAATCTAAGACTCCTGTAGCCTTTCCATTTTTTTTAACAATACTATTGTTATTAAAATAC